>JBJKRV010000493.1:0-4678 GCA_046704465.1 Opitutaceae bacterium
ATGGACGATGGTGAGATCGGCGGCTTCGCGGCGCGCCGCGCCGAGAAGGCGGTGGCTGGGTCCCAGGGCGGCCGGCGGTTGGGCGCCAAAGGCGACCAGCGCCCGCGCCATCCGCGTCCGGGCCCGATCCAGCCAGGCCCGTCGTCGGGCGGGTCCGGGCGACAGGTGGTCGATCACCTTCCGCCGGAACGGCGCATCCTGGAGGAGGGCGCGATCGATCGGTTCGGATGGCGCATGGTTGGCGACCGTCAACACCGTGACGTCATGGCCCGCCTTTCCGAGCGTGACCGCCTCCTTGTAGACCCGCGGGTTGCGACACAGATGGGCCGCGCTGACGATGAGGATGCGAGCGTTCGTCATTCGGGTGCAGGCAGAGATTTTTCGGCCGGCATTCCGGCCGGGACGACGTTCCTGGGCTGGCGCAAAAGGGTATTCCAGAGAAGGGGTCTTTGTTGACGAAAACGCAGACCGCGTCGCAGCACCGCGAGATGGAGCACGGCCCGCGGAAGGAAATGAAACCAATCGCCGGGGCGGGAGCAACGGAGCAACGAGAAAGGAGCCGCTCCGCAAAGCGAGGCCAGCAGCAGACCGTCGGTCGACCGCGGTCGGAGGCGTCGGCGGGTCCGCCACAAGCTGGCGACAGCAGAAGGGGAGAGTTGTGCGCGCAGAAAGAAGCTCGCGGTCACCAGGAGCTGACTTTGCAGCCAGTCCCCGGGGTCGGTCGTTCGAGCGGTCGCGCGACCGGCCGCGAAATTTGCCAGGACCTCGGGAACGAAGACCAGGCTGCCCGGCAGGAGACGCTCTCTGATCGGCTCGATGATATCGAGGGGCGTGTCGTCGGGAACCAGAGCCCGGGAGGAAGCCGCCGCCCGGAAGACCATGGCCCCATGCGAATGGAGCGCGTCCACCGCCTGCAGCGCGACCGGACGGTCGAATTCCTGGGGCCCGAGACCGGGAGGGCAATGCCAGACGTTGCGCCCCGAGTCCGTCCAACGTCCGTCAGCCTCCTCGCGCCAGATGCGCAGGTTCGACCAGGCGAGGGCGGCGGCCGGGTGGGCTTCCAGCGCCGCCAGAGTCTGCCCGAGGAATCCCGGCTCCCACCAGTTGTCATCCTCGAGGACGGATCCATAGGGCTCGGATCCGCCCGCAAACGCATGATTGAAGCTGGCGACCGCGCCCCAGTTCCGATCGTGCGGGCGGTACTGGATGCGGGGATCATTGGGCGCCACGGCTTCCAGCACGGCGCGGGGCGAGTCGTCCTCCGGTGCATCGTTGTGAAGTTCGCAGATCCAGTCGGTCTGGCGCTGCCGGAGCAGACTCTTGAGGGCGCGAGGCAGCAGATGGGATCGGCGGCAGGTGAGAAGAAAGACCCGAACCCGAGCCATGGTTCAGGCTCCACGCCGTCGCAGGGACCAGTCGCGCAGCCGCTTCGCAGACCGCCAGCCGATCAGGCGCGCGAGCCGCTGAAAGGTGGGCCCGGCGGGCATGGGAAACGGACTCCCGCCAAGTTCGAGGCAGCGTCGTTCGGCTTCCGAGGCGAGATCGGGACCGTTCGGGTAGCTCTCGAAAGCCAGCCGTTGCCACCCGTTGGCCGCGGCCGCGCGGGCCCGGGCGCTCCCGCCTGCGGCCTCCAGCATTCGGGCGACATTGAGATCCGTGGAAAGGCGCAGGGAAAGAAGCGAGCGGCGGTCGGTGCGGCGGCTCAGGCTGCCGCGAAGGCCGGATCGATAATAACTGCGCGCTTCCGGACAAAACACGATTCCGGCCGAGGCCAGCACCACGCGTCCGAAGTATTCGCCGTCGTCGTTCAGGGTCAGTCGCTCGTCCCACGGGCCGACCTCATCCAACAGGGCGCGCGGGCAGAGCCAGGCGGCGGGCTGCATCATCCAGCCGGCTTCGTAGTGGAGCAGCAGGAACTCCAGTCCCGTGAGGTCGCGCCAGGTGGGTTCAGCGTCGAACCGGGCCGCGCGTGGATCGCGCTTGAAGCGGGCCCAGGGACCTGAAGCGATGGATCGCGGGCCGGCGGACTGCAGGCGGTCCACCTGCACGGCGATCTTGTCCGGGGCGAGCAGATCGTCGGCATCGAGAAACTGGATGAATTCGCCGCGGGCGGTCCCGAGTCCGGCATTGCGCGCCGCGCTGGCACCTCGGTTCGGCTGCCTCAGGACCCGGACCCCGCGGGCCTCGAACGAACGGGCGATCGCCAGGCTGTCGTCGGTCGAGCCGTCGTCGACGAGCAGGATCTCCGTTGCGCGCCAGGTCTGGGCCAGCGCCGACTCCAGCGTCTCCGCAAGCCACGGCGCGGCGTTGAAGCAGGGAATGATGATCGAAACGAGCGGGGCGTTCACTGATCGCGAGATTTCGGCTCACGTGGCCCGCCGGCGGCGGTATCGATCAGAAATCCGCGGGCCCGGCTTTCCATCCGGCCCAGGACCCGGCGCAACCCCGTGGTGCTGCGGTGTAGCCCGATCCGCACCATCTGTAACCCGACATAGTCCCGGGAGGTGTCGAGTCGCTCCAGCGCGGCGCCCAACTCGCCGAGTAAGCGCGGCTCGCTGAAATGTTCCTCCCATGCACTCCGGGCGTTAGTGGCGAGCCGTGTCCAATCATCCTGACGGGCGGCTAGCAGGGCCGGGATGCGGGAGAGGTCCTTCTCACGCACTTGGATGGCGCAAGCTTCCCAATCGATGTTGGCGGGGAGCACGTAGCCGTCACTGATGATCACAGGAACTCGCGCTGCTTCCATGGTCTCGAACAGGCGCACACTGCCGACGCCGTTTCCGCGTGGACAGAGGAAGAAACGGCACCGCCGAAGCGCCTCGGCGTACGCCTGCTTGGCCGGCAAGCCGCTTCGGTCGAACATCCGGGCCCACGGGCCGCCCTGAACCGTAAGCAACATGTCTTTGGAATTTCCGTTGCGTTGCAGGATCTGGACGAGGCGACCGCGCAGCCCCGATGTGATCCCGCCCATGAATCCGTAGAGATAGCGGACGTCGCCGAGATCGGTCGGCCGGACGCACTCATTGTAGCGAATTGGGTAGCAAAACGATCGATGGCGCCTCGGGTCGAAGAGGGATTTCGGGAGCGAACAGTATAGCCCGGCGGCGCGCCCGTCCGGATGATCTCCCGAGTCCCACACAAGAACGCTTGCCGTGCCTGCAGCGTGAGCGGAGACGCGGGCGGGTGCCGGCACGCCCTGGCTTTCGCTCTTGCTGGGAGCCGGGCACACGATGCAGTCGGCGAGGTCCGGGCGATCGACCATCGCGGTTGTCGCGGACGGCACGCTTCCTGACGCGATGGAACCAAGCAGCCGTTCCCATTCCCGGCGGTGCCACGGTTCCTGACCGGAAAGATCGAAAAAGATGCGCATGGCGGACGGTCGCCGGGAAGTCAGTCCCGTTGATCCTGACCTTGGGCGCCCCGATCTCGCAGCCACCCGACGGTCGCGGGTGTCAGGTGATTGCCGAAGATCACCAGTTCCGTTACGGGAAGGTTCCGATGCCAGCTTCCGATGAATGGGGCCAAGGCCCCTGCGTGGTAGTGGGTGGCCGCAGCAAGAATCAATTGCCGAGGCGGAGGCATGGGAATCCTAGCCGACCGCCCTTGATGAGCCGGAAGCCATTCCGTTGAACAGCGCCAACCGCCAGGCGTGGCGATAATAGCCCCGTTTCGAGAGGTCGACGTAATGATGCATGACGGCCGTCGGGCGTGCGGCCTCCTCCTCCGGCGGCATGATCCGATAGTCGTCGGCCGGCGCCACGATACAGTCGCGGCCCGCCAACAGCATCGCCACCAGGGCCTGCTCCTGGTAATAGCTCGTTCCGGCCTTTTCCTGGAGGGTGCGACACCAGAACTCGATCCGCTCCCAGTCGAGCTCGTCGCTGCGCAGGCCGCAGAGGCCGACATTCAACCGGCGGGGAACGGGCCGGCCGGCGAGGTCTTCCATGAGCTCGCGCGGGTAGCCGTAGGCATCCTGGACGTCGGTCATGTGCAGCGGCCGATCCGGACGCTCGAGCCATGAAACCAGCAGGTCCGGCCGGCGGAAGAACAGCAGGTCGGAGTCGAGCACCAGCCGCCACGTGCTCCCGCCGACGTGGACATCAATCAGCTTGCGGAGGTTGGGGTAAACGAGGCGGCGCGCGCGCAGCACCGGGAACCGTGACGCCGGCAGGTGCTGATCGAGACGAGACTCAATCTGGACGGCGGTCTGCACGACGCTGCCGGGGAAAAGACGCTGACTT
This sequence comes from Opitutaceae bacterium, assembly GCA_046704465.1. GTDB lineage: Bacteria > Verrucomicrobiota > Verrucomicrobiia > Opitutales > Opitutaceae > Fen-1467. The sequence goes on from JBJKRV010000493.1 coordinate 4,242, forward strand.
TCCGCCGCCAGCGCCTCGTCGATCGTCCCGTCGTCGAAGAACGTGATCCGCAACGGCCGTCCGGCCAGGCGACCGAGCGTCCAGCCGCAGAACGCCGTCTGGAACCAAAAATCACGGCCGGTGAGAAAAGCGACCTCAGGCGCGCCAGCCGGTGGCGCGGGCAGCGCCGGAAGCCGCGGTGCCGCCGCCATCATCGCGAGGCGGCCCCGCCGGGTGATGAACTGGTTGATGGGTCCGCCCTCGCGCCAGCCGCGGATCAGGGCGGCCCGCGGTCGGTGCCAGACCTGGTAGATCAGCCGGCCGACGCCGAGGCGGCGTGCGTGAGCAGCGGGGCGCATCGGGTCAAAGCATGGGCAGCTCGGAGGCCAGCCGCGAAAACTCGCCGGGCGGGAGGGTGCACAGACGCGCATACGGCGGCCGCTGCACGCGTCGCAAAA
>JBJKRV010000494.1:0-5088 GCA_046704465.1 Opitutaceae bacterium
GTCGCCCGTACCGGTTCTACCAGTTCTTCATCAACACCGATGACCGGATGGTCGCAGGGTACCTGCGAAAGTTCACCCTGCTGGGCGGCGAACCGATCGAGGCCCTCGTCGCGGAGCACGGCAAAAACCCCGGTCTGCGCACGGCGCAGAAGGCGCTGGCCCGCGAGGTGACCGCTCTTGTGCATGGCCGGACTGCCTGCGACGACGCCGTCCGCGCCAGCGAGGTGATGTTCGGCGGCGGACTCGACGGCCTCACCGAGGAGGTCTTCAAGGACGTGGTCGGCGAAGTGGAGACGCGTCAACTTGAGCGCAGCCGGCTCTCCGGAACCGGGGCCCCCGTCGTCGATCTGATCGTGCACGCCGGCCTGGCTCCATCCAAGGGCCAGGCGCGCAAGGATCTCGAGGCCGGCGGCATCTACCTGAACAACGTTCGCGTTGCGGAGATCGCCCGTGTGGTCACTGACTCCGACCTGCTGTTTGGAAAGTACCTCCTTCTGCGCAAAGGGAAACGGACCTACGCCGTCCTGGACGTGCGTGCGTAGCCCTGCCGGGCGCGACGGCGCGGGCCGCCGCGATTCCGCACCTCAGTAGAAAATCGCCTCGCCCAACGCGGCCTCGGGCGAAAGCAGGGAGGCCGTCACGGGCAGCGATTGCCGGTTGCCGCCGAGATTGCTCTCGAAGCGCGCCCCGCCCCGCGAGAACTCGACGCACCAGTGGAAAAAGCGGTCATCGTCGTAGGTGAACTGCATTTCAAGCGACAGCGTGGCCTTGGGTGAGGCGGCCCGCGTTTCGTAGGCGGGCGCCGACGCGCCGGTCGCACCACAGGCTTCCAGGCGCGTTCGCGTCCACTCGAGCAATCCCCGCCCCTCGGCCTCGAAATCGGGCCGGGAAATCAGGGTCACCGTCCGCAGGCCGCGGCCGATGGTCTCGGGCGGAAAGGCGCTCAGATACTGCCCGACCGACTGCCGCACCGGCAGCAGGCGCGCCTGCGCCAGGTCGCGAAACCCATCCGCCCGCGGCCAGGGAAATTCCCGCGCCTCCGGGGCCGACACCGCCGTGTCCAGCAGGAAGCGGCGCGAATTGCGCAGCAGCCACGCGTAGGCGGCGATCCGGCGCACCTGCGACATGCGGTGCACCCAATAGTAGATCGGCAGGTCGGCCTCGACGATGGTGGACACCTGGTCCTCGAGATACGCGCGGTCCTCCTGGGGATAGGTCAGCATCACCGCCTCGATGCAGTTCATCTCCCGGCCCGATTTGCCGATGAAGCATTCGCAGTAGACCTTGGCCTGCATCGCCAGGTCGGAGCCGCCCTCCGCCCGCGGGCACAGCACGATGATGCGCGCCGGGTAACGCTGGGTGAAACGCAGCGCCGCCCCGAACTGGGCCAGCCCGTCCTCCGGCGTGACCGGCAGCCCCAGGTGCAGCACGAGGTTCATCTGCGAAGCGCGGAACTCCGACGGCGCGCCGCCCTCCGCCGCCCCGCCGTCCCACACGCGCGCGAGCGCCCCCGTGATCCCGCCGACGGGGACGTCCATTCCGGGCAGGGCCTCGAAAACGGGTGTCATCGGACAAAAGCTCCAACCGCCAGGGTCCAAACGCCAAAGACTGCTCGGACGTCATTTCGCTTCATCAGGATTCCCTTGGCATTTGGAGACTGGCGTTTGGGATTTGCGCCGCTTGGCGGCGTCACGGTTTCCTCCATTCGTGGCCCTGCGCCGCCACCAGCGCGTCCGCCGATTTCGGGCCCCAGGAACCGGCCGGATAGGTGTCCAGCCCCTCGCGCCGGTCCGCCCGCCACCGGTCGAGAATCGGCGTGATCAGGCCCCAGGAAGCCTCGGTTTCGTCGCCGCGGATGAACAGCGTGCTGTCCCCGACCATGGCGTCGAGCACGAGGCGCTCATACGCCTCCGGCGTGTTGGAGCCGAAGGTGGTGGCGTAGCGAAAGTGCATCTTCACCGGCTGGGTGCGCGTTTCCAGTCCGGGGATCTTCGCGTTCAACAACACCGTGCTGCCCTCGTCGGGCTGGATCTGGAAGGCCAGGGTGTTGGCGGTCAGGTCGAATTGCCCGTTGCCGGCGAACAGCGTCCCCGGCGGGCGCTTGAACAGGATGGCGATCTCCGTGACGCGGCGCGCCATGCGCTTGCCGGAGCGCAGGTAGAACGGCACGCCCGACCAGCGCCAGTTGTTGATCGCGACGCGCAGGGCCGCAAACGTCTCGGTCGACGACCCCGGCCGCACGCCGTTTTCCTCGAGGTAGCCGGGGACCTGGCTGCCGCCGACCAGCCCCGCATCGTACTGGGCCCGGGCCACGTCGCCGCCCGAACCCGTGACCAGGGGCTGGATCGCCTGCAGCAGCTTGACCTTCTCGTCGCGGATCGCCTCGGGATCGAGCGACACCGGCGGCTCCATCGCCGTGAGCGCGAGCAGTTGCATCGTGTGGTTCTGGATCATGTCGCGCAGGCAGCCGCTCTGCTCGTAGTAGCCCGCCCGCGTGCCGACCCCGACGTCCTCCGCCACCGTGATCTGCACGCTCTCGACGTAGTTCCGGTTCCACAGCGGCTCGAAGATGGCGTTGGCGAACCGCTGCACGAGGAGGTCCTGCACCGTCTCCTTGCCCAGGTAGTGGTCGATGCGAAACACCTGCGGCTCCCGGAACACGCCCCCGATGATCCGGTTCAGCTCGCGCGCCGAATCCAGGTCGCGGCCGAACGGCTTTTCGATGATCACCTTCGATTGCAGCGGCGTCCCCAGGTGGCGCCCGGCCAGTCCGGCCGCCCCGAGGTTCTCCAGGATGGGGCGGAAGACCGACGGCGGGGTGGAGATGTAGAAGAGCGACTGCAGCTCCCGGCCCGCCTGCTCCTCCAGTTTCTGGATCAGCGCCTGCAGCCGGTCGAACGCGGCCCGCTCGTCGTAGCCGCCGCTCAGGTAGGCGGTGCGGGCCGCGATCCCACTCCAGATGTCGGGGTCGAGGTCGCGGCGCGAGTATTCCTTGATCGCCGCTTCGGCGTGGCCGCGAAACTCGTCGTCGGGAATGGGCTTGCGCCCGAACCCGATCAGAAAGAAATCGGGCGGCAGGAGGTTGTCGCGACCGAGGTTGTAGACGGCAGGGATGAGTTTGCGCGCCGTCAGGTCGCCGGAGGCGCCGAAGATGACGATCACGGTGGGCGCGGCGCCGCGGTGTTTGCTCAATCCCTGCAGGAAGGGATGACGTTGAGGCTCGGGCATGTGCGGAAATGGTTTGTCGTCTGCTCGCCGGCCGATGGCAAGCGCATCACCATCGGCAACCGGCGCGGGAAAGTCAAAGGTCCGGCGCCGCCCGCCCCGGCCCGCCCTCACGCGCCGCGCTTCCCAAACAACCCGACGTTCGCAAAATGCAGCACCTCGGCCGGCGCCCGGATCCGGGTGACCACCTCGACCACGTCCAGCCGGTAGGTGCGCGGGCGGACGCGCAGTTGCGACAGGTACCCGCGGATGGCCCGCCGCAACGCCCGGCGCTTGCGCCGTCCGACCGAGTCGTAGCCGCGCACGCGGGCGGTGTCCGGCCGGGTCTTGACCTCGACGAACACGAGCACCTCGCCGTCGCGGCAGACGAGGTCGATCTCCTCGCGGCGGTCGCGGGGATTGCGCCAGTTGCGCGCCACCACGGTCATGTGCTGCCGCCGCTGCAGAAACTGTGCGGCCAGGCGCTCGCCTTCGGCCCCGCGTCCGCCGGGGGACGCCGCGCCAAATCGCCGCCGGAATTTTCTCCAAAGCCGGATGAGCATGGGCACGCCTCCGGAGGGGGATGCGAGCGTGGTTCGATCTTTCTCATTGCGGGGCTCCCCGGGCCGTGGCAATCCCAGAATAAGCCCGCGTGCGCCAGCGGACGCCCCGTTTTCCCCTCATGCCCGCCTCCACCCTCTCCGGCCAGCTCCGCCGCTCCCTGCTCCTCAAGATCCTCTCGAAGCCCGCGCCGAGCCGCGAGGATCTCAGCTCGGTCATCGAGCTGACCGCCACCAAGGTCGTCGAACAGCTCCAATGCCAGTCGATGACCCTGTATCTGGTGGAGGGGGACCTGATCTCCTTCCGCCACGTCTACTATTCGCCGACCCTGTGGGGCACGGACAAGGCCCGCGAACAGACCTTCCGGGAGACGGCCGAGAAGCTGCTGGAGACGAAGCTGCCCAAGGGCACCGGGAACGTCGGCCGGGTCATCGAGACCGGCCAGCCGCTCTTCTTCACCAGCAAGGGCCCCGACGCGGCCTCGCTCAAGAACCTGAACACCGGCTTCGAGGTGAAGTCGATGCTCACGGTGCCGCTCAAGACCAACATCGCCCTGGGCGCCATCCAGGTCCTGAACAAGGAGGTCATCGCCGGCACCAACGGCCAGTTCGAGCAGCGGGACCTCACCCTGCTCCAGGAGGTGGCCGAGTACTCCTCGACGCTGATCCACCGGATGCTCGACCCCAAGTTCCAGCTCAGCGCGGAGGACACCGCCAAGTTCGTGGCCAAGTTCTCCGGCCTGCCGCTGGTCGCGAAGGCCGACGAACTCGACATCGACGACAAGCTGGTCGAGGTGACCGGCGATGCGATCATCCGGCGCGAGGGCGTCTTTCCCGTCAACCGGATCGGCGCCAACACCGTGTCGGTGCTGATGGCGAACCCGCTCGACTACGCGAAGCGCGAGGCGTTCCAGCAGGCCACCGAGCTGGTGATCGACGAGATTCGCGTGGCACCCGCCACGCTGATCGAGCACCTGATCAAACGGTACTTTCGCGAGCCGGCCAGGGGCTCCTCCGCCCCCGGCGCCCAGAGCGAGGTCGACATCACCGAGGTCGCCGAGCTCATCGGCACCGCCTACACCCCTTCCGGCGGCGAGGTCAAGGCCGAGGAGCTCGAAAGCGAGGACTCGGCCCCCATCATCCAGCTGGCCAACCGGGTGATCGAGGACGCCTACATCTCCGGGGCGTCGGACATCCACGTTGAGCCGATGGAGAAGGAGCTGCTGATCCGCTACCGGGTCGACGGTCTCTGCCAGGAGAAGCTCCGGCTGCCGCGGCAGGTGACCAACGCCCTCGTCACCCGGCTCAAGATCATGTGCAACCT
>JBJKRV010000495.1:0-4861 GCA_046704465.1 Opitutaceae bacterium
GCCCTGGACAAGGGCGCGAAGCTGCTGGGCCTCGGCTATCCGGGCGGCCCGCTGATCGAGCGGCGGGCGGCGGCCGGACGGGTGGACGCCTTCGATTTTCCGCGCGGCATTGCCCCGCATGACGACCTCTCATTCAGTTTTTCCGGGCTCAAGACCAGCCTGCGCTACCGCCTGGAGAAGATGGCCGCCGAGGAGGTGGCGGCGCGGGTGGACGACCTGTGTGCGAGCTACCAGCAGGCGGTGATCGACGCGCTGAGGCGGAAGACGGCCGCGGCGCTCGAGCGCCGCGCCTATGCCAGTCTCGGGATCTCCGGCGGGGTGGCCAACAACGCCGCGCTGCGCGCCGCCCTGGCGGCCTGCGCCCGGGAGGCCGGGGTGGAATTCACGGCCGCCCAGCCCGCCCACACCGGCGACAACGCCGGCATGATCGCCTTTGCCGCCTGGTGCGACCCCGGGGGCTGCAACCGCACCGACGGGCTGGCGCTCGCCATCGAGCCGGACCTGCCGCTTTAGCCGTACTCGCGGCGCAGGTTGCTGGGCAGGATTCCGAGCTCCTCGCGGTACTTGGCCACCGTGCGGCGCGCGATGTTGAGGCCCTTCTCGCGCAGGCGGGCCACCAGTTCCTGGTCGCTCATCGGATGGGCCCGGTCTTCGCCCGCGATGAGGTCGGCCAGCATCTCCTTCACGCTCGTGTTGGACACCACTTCGCCGCTCTGCGCCTGATAGCCGGGGGTGAAGAAGTATTTCATGTCGAAGACGCCGTGCGGCGTCTGGATGAACTTGTTCGCGATCGCGCGGCTGACCGTGGTCTCGTGCACGCCGACGGCATCCGCAATCTGCGTCATCGTCAGCGGCTTCAGGCGCGACACGCCCTGCTCGAAGAACTCCTCCTGGACCTTGATGATCTCGCGCGTGATCCGCTCGATGGTCTGCTGGCGCTGTTCGATGGAGTTGATCAGGAACCGGCCGGAGCGCATGCGCTCGCGCAGGTAGTCGCGTTCCTGCGGCGACAGCCTGCCCTTGGCGATGAGATCGCGGTAGGTCTGGCTGATGCGCAGGCGGGGGATGTAATCGCTGTTGAGGCGGATGGCCCAACCGTCGCCGTCCTTCTCGACCGTGACATCGGGGACGACCACCCGGTTGCTGTCGTCGGCAAACCGCCGCCCCGGCGAGGGGTCGAGCGTGCCGATCTCCTCGATGGCCGTCTGCACGTCCTCGACGGAAACGCCAAGCCGGCGCGAGAGATCGGGAATCCGGCGCCGGGTCAGCAGCTCGAACTGTTCGCGGATGATGCGGCCCGCCAGCGAATCGCGGCGGCCTTTGGCTTCGAGCTGCGCGAGCAGGCATTCCGCCAGGTTCTGGGCGCCGATGCCGGGCGGATCGAAGGTCTTCAGCAGTTTCTGGGCGGCCTGCACGTCCCCCAACGGCAGCCCGGACATCAGCGCCACGTCGGCGGGTGAGGCGGTGAGAAAGCCGCGGTCATCCAGGCTGCCGACCAGAAAGCGCACGGCGGTCAGCACCGACGCCGGGACGTCGGCGAGTTCGGCCTGGCGCATCAGGTGCTCCTGCAGGGAGGTCTCGCTGACGAGGGAGTCGAAGAAGTGCTGGCGCCGTTCCGCCGCCTCGGACGTGTAGGGTTGGGCGCCGCCGGCCTGCGACATGTAGTCGCGCCAGTCCTCGTCGAGTTTGCTGAGCACCTCGAATTCCTTCGAAAAATCGAGCTCTTCGCGCGCGTCGGCGCCGGGCGCGGACTCGCCGTCCGGCCCGGTGTCGGCGGAGTTTTGCTCGAGGCTGACGCCGTCCATCGGCAGTTCCTCGAGGGTGGGGTTGCTCTGCAATTCCTCCTGGATGACCGACCGAAGATCCAGCGCGGCCACCTGCAGGATTTTCAACGACTGGCGCAGCTGGGGCGCCAGCACCATCTGCTGGGTCTGGCGCTGGCTGAGGTGTTGATGAAAACCCGGCCCACTCATGGCTCTGATGCCTGCGCCCGAAGGCAGGTTATTCGGCGGAGGCAGGCGGGGCGGCAATCAGCGCACCGGAGGCTTCGGGCTGGCCGAACAGCGTGCGGAGGTAGACGCTGAGCTTCTCGTTCGTCGGCCCGTAACGGTCGCTGTAAAGATAGATCTCCAGATCGGTGAGCAGATCATTGGCCGACTGGTAACGTTGGTCGCGGTTGCGCTCCAGCATCTTGCTGAGGATGGCCTCAAGCTTCGCGTCGACCTCGGGGCGGAGGCCGGAGAAGCGCGGAATCGGCATGGACAGGACGTTCTTGCGCGATTGGAGGCGGTCATCGGCGCGAAAGACGTTTCGCCCCAACAGCAACTCCGAAAGAACGATGCCGAGCGAGAACAGGTCGGCGCGGGCGTCCGTGATCGCGTAGCTGGCCTGCTCCGGGGAACAATACTCGTCCTTGCCCGGAACGACCTTGCCTTCCTCATTGTACATGAGGTTGAGGGCCTTCGCGATGCCGAAGTCCGTCAGCTTCACATCGCCCTCGTAGGCGAGCATGACGTTCTTCGGATTGACGTCGCGGTGGACGATGTGGAGCAGATGCCCCCCGCGGTCGGACTTCTGATGGGCATACGCGAGCCCGCGGGCGATCCGCGATGCGATGAACACCGCGAAATCGACGGGCACGCCCCGGCCAAGCTGGTGATGACGGTCGAGAAACTGCTCGAGATTCACGCCGTTGACGAATTCCATTACCATGTAGTGCTGGCCGCCCACGAGGCCCAGATGATAGGTCTGGACGATGTTGGTGTGGATCAGGTCGGCGACGAGGCGGGCTTCGCCGATGAAGTTCTTCTGGAACTCGGGAATGCTCGAATACTCCTCCCGAATCAGCTTGATCGCCACGACCTTGCGGAAATTGCCGACGCCATATTGCAGCGCCTCGTAGACCACGCCCATGCCGCCCTCGGAGATCTTGCGGACCAGTTCGTAGTGGAGCTCACCCAGGATCAGTTTGAGTGGGGACACGAGCATAGGGAATCGAAGTCCCGGCGCACTGGCAAGTGCGCAATGGCCATCTAGCACGAAATCTGCTGTGCAGGCCACGGCACCGCTCCAAGGGGCTTCAGGCGCGGGAGAAATCCGTTTTGGCCGTTGCGAACAAACGGCCGTAACCTAATTTGCACGCGCGCCGTCACCCGCAGCGGCGGCGCGGGACCGACCGTCAGTCACCATGAAGATTTTCAACACCCTGCTGGTTGCACTCCGGGCCCTGCGCCGGAACAAGATGCGGTCCGTGCTCACCGCGCTCGGCATCATCATCGGGGTGGCGGCGGTGATCGCGATGGTCAGCATCGGAAACGGCGCGAAGGCCCGGGTCGAGAACCAGATCGCGAAGATGGGGGAAAACGTGATCCTCGTGTTTCCCGGCAGCTTTCGCGCCGGCGGGGTGCGGAGCGGGTGGGGCGGGGCCTCCGCCCTCACCGTGGGTGACGCCGAGGCGATCGCCCAGCAGGTGCCGGGGGTGGCGGCGGTGAGTCCGGAAGTGAGGGACCGGAGTCAGGTGTTCGCCAACGGCCTCAACTGGAACACGCAGATCATGGGCGAGGGGGCGGATTTTCCCTATATCCGCAACTGGACGTTCGCCGAGGGAGCGATGTTTTCCAATCAGGACGTAAGGCACATCGCCAAGGTCGCGGTGCTCGGCAAGACCGTGGTCAGCCAGTTGTTCCCCAACGAAAATCCGCTGGGCAAGCTGATCCGCATCCGCGACGTGCCGTTTGAGGTGATCGGGGTGCTGGCCCCGAAGGGATTCAACCTTTTCGGCCGGGACCAGGACGACTTCGTGTTGATTCCCTACACCAGCCACCTGGAGCGCATCTCCCATCACAGCTATCTCAATTCAATCCTCGTGCGGGCGGACCGCGCCCGCGACTCGGACATGGTGATGCAGGGCATCACCTCGCTCCTGTTGCAGCGTCATCACCTGACGCCGGCCGACCAGGATTTCACCGTGCGCAGCCAGGTGGAGATCCAGCAGACCGTCAGCGCCACCGCGGACACGATGACCATGCTGCTCGGCGCGATCGCCGGCGTCTCGCTGATCGTGGGCGGCATCGGCATCATGAACATCATGCTGGTGAGCGTCACGGAGCGGACCCGGGAGATCGGCATCCGGATGGCAGTGGGGGCGCACGGGCGCGACGTGCTCCTGCAGTTCCTGATCGAGGCGATCTTCTTGAGCTCGCTGGGAGGGTTGCTGGGCGTGCTCATCGGCGTCGGATCGTCCACGCTGGTCTCCCACCTCTACAACTGGCCGATGCTGGTATCGTCGACCTCGGTGGCCGTGGCGTTGGTGTTCAGCGCCGCCGTGGGAATGTTTTTCGGCTTCTATCCGGCGCGCAAGGCCGCTCGGCTGGACCCGATCGACGCGCTGCGGTTTGAGTGAGGCGGAGCCCGGCCGCAGTCCGCGGGCGAGTTTTCAGGATTCTCCGTCCGGCCCGAGCGCAGCCTCATGCAGGGCCACGATGCCGAGGGTGAGGCGGGTGCTGCGAACGGCCGGGAAGCCGGCAGCGCGTAGCTCCGCTTCGAGGGCGAGCCGGTGGGGAAACGTCCCGATGGTGTCACCGAGGTATTGGTAGGCCGAGCGGTCGCGGGTGATCAGGACCGCCAGCCACGGAAGCACCCCGCGCAGATAAAGGTAATAGAGCGGGCGAAACCAGGCCACGGGCTGGGAGAACTCCAGCACGAACAGGCGTCCCCGCGGGGGACGCAGGACCCGGCGCATCTCGCGCAGTGCGTCGCCGCGGTCGGCCATGTTGCGCAGGCCGAACGCAATGGTGATCGCGTCGACCGAGCCGTCCGGCAGGGGCAGGGCCATGCCGTCGCCCGGCGCGAAGCGCACGTT
>JBJKRV010000496.1:0-5583 GCA_046704465.1 Opitutaceae bacterium
GTCCTGGTCCTGGCCGAAAAGGTTGAAGCCCTTGGAGGCCAGCACGCCGACCACGCGGAAGGGAATGTCGCGGATGCGGACCGTCTTCCCCAGGGGAGCCCCGTCGGGGAAGAGCTGGTCGGCGACCGTCTTTCCCAGCACCGCCACCTTGGCGACGCTGCGGACGTCCTGGTCGCTGAACATCGCCCCGCTGCCGATCTTCCAGCTCCGGATCTGCGGGTAATCGGGCGATTCGCCCATGATCATGGTATTCCAGTTGAGGCCGTTTGCCTGCACCTGGGCGCGGTCGCGCACCTCCGGGCTGACGCCGAAGACGTTGGCGACCTCCCGGTTGATGGCGGTGGCGTCGTCGGTGGTGAGCGAGCCCGCGCTGCCCCAGCCGCCGCGCATGCCGCCGCTGGTGAAGCTGCCGGGAAAGACGACGATGACGTTTTCCCCCAGGCTGGCGACTTGGGACTCCACCTCGGACTTGGCACCGTTGCCGATGGTGACCATGGCGATCACGGCACCGACGCCGATGATGATGCCCAGCGCGGTGAGAATCGAACGCATCGTGTTGCGCCGGAGGGCGCGCAGCGCAACGCGGATCGTGTTGATGACGCGCATCATGGTCAGTCGGAGGTGAGCTTGGCTGCGGCCTCCGCCTCCTTCAATCGGGTCATTTCAGTGGCTGCAAGCAGCCGGTTCGCGACCGGCTCGTCGCTGACGATCCTGCCGTCGCGAAGAATCAGATTGCGGCGGCAGTAGCGGGCAATGTCCAGTTCGTGGGTCACCATCACAATGGTGATGCCCTCGTCATTGAGTTTTTGAAACACCCCCATCACCTCGACGGACGTCTTGGAGTCGAGGTTGCCCGTTGGTTCGTCGGCCAGCAGCATTTCCGGCTCGTTGACCAGCGCGCGGGCGATGGCCACCCGCTGCTGCTGCCCGCCCGAGAGCTGGTTGGGAAAATGGTCGGCCCGGTCCGAGAGTCCGACGATCTCAAGGCTGCGGAGGGCCCGCGTCCGCATCTCGTGCGTCCGGCGGCGGTGGTGACCGTAGAGCATCGGCAGCTCGGTGTTCTCCAGCGCCGTCGTGCGCGCCAGCAGGTTGAATCCCTGGAACACAAAACCGATCTTCTGGTTGCGGATGTCGGCGAGTTCGTTGCGATCAAGCTGCGAGACGTCGATGCCGTCGAGCAGGTAGCGACCGCGGCTGGGACGGTCGAGGCAGCCGAGCAGGTTCATGAGCGTCGACTTGCCCGACCCGCTGGCTCCCATCAGGGCCACGAATTCGCCCCGGTGGATCTCGAGCGACACCCCGCGCACGGCGTGAACCGGGATTTCGCCGGCATCGTAGATCTTGTGAATGTCCTCGATTTTGACGACCGGGGCCATGGCGGATAGGCGGTGTGGCGGATCAGAATCGGCCGAAGGGTCCGCGGCCAAACGGCCGGCGCCCCGGCATGCCGGAGTCGGACGATCCGGCCAGGGATACGCCGGTGACGAGAACGTCTCCCTCCTTCAAACCTCCCAGCACGGCGGTGTAGATGCCGTCGGTGATGCCCAGTCGGACGGTCACGGGCTCCAGCCTGGCGGTGGCCGGATTCGTGCCCACCAGCTTGTAGAGCGTCCGGGTGGTGACCTGGCCTCCGCCCTCGTTTTCGTTGCCGCGGAAGCCTTCCCGGCGTCCCCCGCCAAAGCCGCCGAAATTGAGTTCGATCCCGCGTGCCTTGGCGAGGTCCTGGACCTTCTTGATGACCTCGGGCGACGGCGGGCCGTTGCCGCGCGTGAAGCCGGCCTCGCGGAAGATCTCGCGGATGGCGGTGCGGCGCTCCTCCTCGGACATGGGCTTGGGGGAGCCGCCCGCCGCCGCGGACCGGGCCGGGGCCTTCGGCAGCAACTCCTGGGGAATGCGCACGCGCAGGGCGCTGTTGGCGACCCGCAAGGCGTTCATGGCCCGGTGGACGATGATGGAGACGTTCGCCGTCATGCCCGGCTTCAGCTTCAGATCCTCGTTTTGGACGGCGATGATGACGTCATAGGTGACGACATTCGAGGACGTCTTGGGCGCATTGCGAATCTGGATCACCTTGCCGACGAAATTGCGGTTCGGGTACGCATCGACCGTAAAGGTCACGTCCTGGTCGTCGGCGACGTTGCCAATGTCGGCCTCCGAGACGGAGGCGTCGATCTGCATCTTCGAGAGGTCGTTGGCGATCGTGAAGAGCGTGGGGGCGTTGAAGCTGGCGGCGACGGTGTTGCCGACGTCGCATTCCCGGTCGATGACGATCCCGTTGATCGGCGAATAAATCGTGCAGCGCGACAGGTCGACCTTGGCGCTGTCGACGTTGGACTGCGCGATTTTCATCTGGGCCGCCGCCTGGGCGAGTTGCGCGTTGGCGGTGTCGAGATCCTGCTGGGCCACCAGGCCCTTGGCGCGGAGTTCGGCGGTGCGTTCGGTACTCAGGCGTTGCAGGTCATAGTTGGCCTTGGCCTGGGCCAGTTGCGCCTCGGCCTGCTCCAGCTTCGACTGGTAGGAGGCGGGGTCGAGTTCGGCCAAAACCTGACCCTTCTTCACCGGGGTGTTGAAATCGACATCCAGCTTCTGGATCAGTCCGGACACCTGGCTGCTGACGTTGACGCTGGTGGGGGACTGCAACGTCCCGGTGGCGGTGACGACCTGGATGACATTGCCCCGTCCCACCGTCGTCGTGGCATATTCGGGCGCCTCGCCGTTCTTCCGGCCCCAGACATACCACCCGATGGCGGCGACGGCGGCAAGGACGACGATAACGATGAAGATCTTCCGGGCGGGTGAGCGGGCGGACTTGGACATGGAGGGGAAGGGAAGGAAATTTGCGCCGCCACCGACGCAGCGCAAGCCATCCTCTTGGCTGCAAAGCTGGACAGCCGCCGGCCGTTGCGGACAGGTCCTATGACGCACCGGCGGCGGGGCGGTGACAACGGCGCCGGACATTTGTCCGGGAGGGGCGCCGGCCGGAAATCCGGACGTCTAGCCGGCGGGGCGGTTGGCAGCGCGCAGCGCGGCCGCAACGTTTGCCGGCACAAACTTGCCCACGTCGCCGCCGAACTTGCTCACCTGCTTCACGAGGTGGGAGCTGGTGTAGCTGTAGTCTTCGTTGGGCATGACGAAGATGGTCTCGACCGCGGGCTGCAGGTGGCGGTTCATCAGCGCCATGTTGAACTCGAATTCGAAGTCCGAGAGGGCGCGCAGGCCCCGGATGATGGCCACCGCACCCTTTCCCATCGCGAAATCCACCAAGAGGCCGTCAAAAACCGTGATCGACACGTTGGGGAGCCGCCCAATGTTGGGGCGGATAAGGTCGAGACGCTGCGCCGCGGAGAACAGGGGCTTCTTGTCGGGGTTGTCGGCCACCGCGACCAGCACCTGTTCAAACAGGCGGGCGGCTCGTTCGAGCACATCGAGGTGTCCGAACGTTATCGGGTCAAACGTGCCCGGGTAGATGCATAGGCTCATGGTGATCCGTGAGGTTTGCGGGGCAGGGTCGGCGACGGCAGACCGCCGATCAAATCACGGCATTCGGGGAGGGCAAGCGGGGAAGTCGGGTGAATCTCCGTCCTTGCGTGCCGCGGCGCGCCGGGTGCATACCTTGCGCCGTCATCCGTCGAATGAACCTGCCCAATTCGCTTACGTTGGTCCGCATGCCGCTGACCTTCGTCATCGTGGGGCTGATGTTCGGCAACTGGCCCTGGGCCGCCACCCTGGCATTCGTCCTCTTTCTGGTGGCGGCGATCACGGACTGGCTCGACGGCAAACTGGCGCGCGAACGCAACATCGTGTCGGACTTCGGGAAGTTCATGGACGCGCTGACCGACAAGGTGCTGGTTCTCGGGGTGCTGGTGGCGGTGCTCGACCTCGACTATCTCCGCCTGCCGGGCGTGTTGGTGATGCTGATGATCCTGCTCGTGCTGATGCGCGAATTTCTCATCTCGGGCCTGCGCATGATGGCGGCCACGCGTGGCATGGTCGTGGCGGCGGAGCGCGGCGGCAAAGTCAAGACCGTGGTCCAGATGGCGGCCCTCGGATTCCTGCTGGGCGAAAGGATGCTGACGCACGACGTGGCGCGGGTGAGCCAGGTGTCCGTCGTCGGAATGGCCGAGGGCGCCCACTGGTTGGGGGTCATCCTCTTCTTCCTGTCGATGTGGTTTACGCTGTCGTCGATGTGGACGTATTTCCGCAAATACCGCCACGTCTTGTTCGATTCTTCGACGGCATGTAGCTGGAGCAGCCGATCTGGCCCCGATTTCTACCCTCGGGATGGGTGTTGTCGTTTGCCACGCTGGGGCCGGTCGGCCGGCGGCGGGCGCCGGGGACCTGGGGTTCGGCGGCGGGGCTGCTCTACTTCACCGTGTTCTTCTGGCCCCTCGGCGCGTGGCCGGCGTCGGGGTTGTGGATGGCCTTGTTCAGCCTGCCGGGACTGTACCTGGCGGTGGCGATGTGCGGCGAGGCCGAGTTTCGTCTGGGCCGGCACGATCCGCCGGAGGTCATCCTGGACGAGTTCGCCTCCATGCCGCTGTGTTTCCTGGGCTGGCCCGCGCTCGCGCAGCCGTCCGGGCGATGGGCCCCGTGGGCCGTCTGCCTCGCCGGCCTGCTGTTTTTCCGCGTGTTCGACATTTTGAAGCCGATTGGGATCAACCGGCTGCAGCGGCTGCCGGGTGGCTGGGGCATCGTGGCGGACGATGTCGCCGCGGCGCTGGCCGCGTGCGCGGCGCTGCACGTCAGCGTGTGGCTCTGGCACTTTTGACCGGCCCGGTCAGGGAAGGATCTGCAGGCTGGTCATCGGCAGGCGCACCAGCAGGCCCTGCTGCAGCACGTCGACGGCGATCACCACGCCGCGGGGGTTCGCGGGATCGTCGACCACGCCCTCGAGGCCGTGCAGCGGCCCGCCGGTGACCTTGACGCGCGTGCCCTTGTGCAGGAGCGGATGCAGGCTGAGTTCGAGGCCCGACGCCAGGACGGCCTTCACGTCTTCGAGCTGGCGCAGGAGGCGGTCCTGGTCCTCGACCCACAGCGCCCGGACCAGCAGGTCCTGCTGGTAGACCCGGTCCTTTCGATCCGGCGGAATGCGGGCAAACACGTACCCCGGGAACAGGGGCTTGGTGAATTGCTTCGTCTGCGCGCGGTAACGCCGCACGCTGAGGATGAGCGCCAGGTAGTGGGGGAACTGCTCGCGGGCGACGAGCGCCGCGAATTTCTTTTCGCAGCGCGGCTTGGTGTGGCAGGCGAACCAGCGCGGCTCGGCAAAATTGGGGAGCGTCTCGGCCATCGCTCAGGACGCCAGCCGGCGCAGCGCCAGCAGGTACCCCGGCAGCCCCCGGCCGGAGATCATCGCGACGCAGGCGCCCGCCGTCATCGACCGCCGCCGGAAAGGCTCGCGGCGGCGGATGTCGGAAATGTGCACCTCGATGGCGGCGACGCCGGTGCCGGCGATGGCGTCGCGCAGGGCGACGCTGGTATGGGCCAGCCCGCCCGGGTTTATCACGATGCCGTCGCAGCCGCGATCGGCGAGCACGCCGAGCCGGTCGATGAGGGCTCCCTCGTGGTTCGATTGGAAAAAGG
>JBJKRV010000497.1:0-6041 GCA_046704465.1 Opitutaceae bacterium
TAGCCCAGGCCTTCCCAGAGTTTCAGCACCCGGGTTTCGGGGGCGGCCGCGAGCGCGGCAAAGTCCGGGAGCGCCGCCATCCACCGGCCGAAGTAGGGCAGGGCGGTCTTGATCTGCGTCTGCTGCAGCATGAACTCCGACACCACCGTGCGATAGAGCGACGGCGCCTCGCGCCACGGCAGCCGGCGGTGGTGCACGCGGTACCAGTCGCGCAGCGCCCGGCGAAAGGCGGCTGGACGGGCGGACGGGCTCGGGGCGGACTTCATGCGGCGGTCGGTTGGCGCAGCGAATCACAGCGCGCCGGGCCGGCAAGCCAAAGCCGCGGGGGCGGGCTTTTGCTTTGCGCTCCGCCCGCCTTTTTGCGGCTATTGCCGCCGATGAAGTCGCGGCCGGACGCAGCCGACGAGGCGCCCCAGAAACTCACCACCTACACGATCAAGCTGGACGACTCCCAGTTGGAGCGCCTGCGCGCGGCCTGTGAGAGCCGGGGCTGGGCGCCGATGGACGTGGCCTACGCCCGCTTCGCCTTCCGCGGGCCCGACGTGAACGTCACCGCCTACGACAAGCGCCGGATCGTGGTCATCGCCGGCAAGGGCACCGAGGAGTTCGTCCTCAACACGCTGGAGATGGAGGTCACCCAGACGCCGCGCCTCGGCTACGACACGGTGCTGCATCCCGACTGGTTCGAGCCGCACGCCGGCCTGGACGAGAGCGGCAAGGGCGACTTCTTCGGGCCGGTCATCGCGGCGACCGTCGTCGCCGACCAGCCGGCGATCGAAGCCTGGCTCAAGGCGGGGGTGAAGGACAGCAAGCGGCTGGCGGACTCGCAGATTCTCAAGCTCGACGATCTCATCCGGAAGACGCCCGGGACGGTGACGAAGACCTGCTACTGCGGCATGGAGAAATTCAACGAGCTGATGATGCGGCCGCACGCCAACCTGAACCGCCTGCTGGCCTGGCAGCACGCCACGGCCCTGGAGCAGGCGTTGAAGGAAAAATGGGTGCCACGGGGCCTCCTGGATCAATACTCGAAGCAGCCGCTGACGCAGCGCGAACTGCAGAAAAAGGCGGTCCGCAACTTTGACCTGCAAATGCGGGTGCGGGCGGAGGAGGACCCGGTGGTGGCGGCGGCGTCGGTCGTGGCGCGGGCCGAGTACGTCCGCGTCATGAAGCGCCTGTCGCAGCGTTTCGGCGGTCCCCTGCAGAAGGGCGCCAGCGGCAAGGTGCGGGAGCAGGCGGCGGCGATCATTCACAAGTTCGGGGCCCCGGCCCTGCGCGACTTCGCCAAGCTGCATTTTCGCACCGCCTACGAGGTCGTGGCCGCGGCCGGCCGCCTCTCGGAATTGCCGCTGCCCCAGCCCAAGGAACGCATGGAGTGGCACCAGAAGTGAGCGTGAAAGCGAGGGCGAAGGCGGTCCGCGCCTCCCTCCCGCCTTCATCCCTGCCCTCACTTTCACTCTCACGCACCCATGCCGAAACGGCGTCAACTCCGCGCATTTGACCTCCGGCAGATCGAAGGCCAGGCCGAACTGATCGGCGTGGACGAGGCGGGGCGCGGGGCGCTGGCCGGGCCGGTCGTGGCGGCGGCGGTGCTCGTGACGCAGGAATTTCTCGAGGGCCGGTGGGCGGTGGCCCGCAGCGGGCGGGTGAACGACTCCAAGCAGCTCACGCCCGACCAGCGCGCCGAGGTCTACGCGGAGATCGAGCGCCTGATGCTGGAGGGGCAGCTCCACGCGACCGTGGGGGAGGCTTCGGTGGCCGAGATCGAGGCGCTGAACATCCTCGGCGCGACCAAGCTGGCGATGCGGCGGGCGCTGGAGGCCATCCATCCGCCGACGGCCTTCGCCCGGCAGACCGAACCCGACCTGTTCGCGAGCGAGGACGAGATCCGGGCATTCCAGCCGCCCGTGCTGGGTCGCATCCTCATCGACGGCCTGCCGCTGCGCGGGTTCGTTTACCCGCACACCGGGGTGGTGCGCGGCGATGCCCGCTCGCTGAGCATCGCCATGGCCTCGATCGTCGCGAAGGTGACGCGGGACCGCCTGATGGAGGAACTCGATGTCCGCCACCCGGGCTACGGCTTCGCCCAGCACAAGGGCTACGGCACGGAGGAGCATTGCGCGGCGCTGCTGCGTCTGGGGCGCTGCCCGGCGCACCGGGGGGCCTTCCTCCGCAAGCTGATGCGGGGGCGGGTCGATCCGGCCCAGATGAGCTTGTTCGAGTGAGGAGGCGGAATTGCCTCCGGCCGCCTGTCCGGGGCGGAGGCAAGGGGGGAACCCGGTGATCGCCCGCCAAGAAATCCTTCACCGGCGGCGGTGATTCGGTCATACAGCAGGGCGATGGCCGGAAAGAAGCACAGCTCCCTCGACCGCGTGCTGGGACGCCTCGACACGCTGGATTCGGTGAATCTCGCCAATCTCGTGCAGCGCCTCGCGCGCGAACGCGGCCTGTTCGAGGCCATCTTCAACACCATCCACGAGGGGATCCTGGTCATCGACGCGGAGGGTGCGATTGAGTATGCCAACGAGGCGGCGACCCGCCTCATCGGCCTGCGGGAGGGCGAACTGGCCGGTTCCACCCTCTGGCGCCTGGTGCCGGGACTGCGGCCGTCGCTGCAGGCGTCGCTGGACGAAGACGCGGCGGTGCCGGTCGTCGCCCGCGAGATCGAACTGAGCTACCCGCAACCGCGCGTCGTGCGGCTCTACATGGTGCCGTTCCAGGAGGAGGCCGGCCGCGGAAAGTCGCGCCGGTTTGCCGTGATCCTCGCCGACGTCACCCGGGAGAAACGGACGACCGAGCGGATGATCGAGGACGAGCGGACCTCGTCGGTCTTGCTCCTGGCGGCCGGGGTGGCGCATGAGCTGGGCAACCCGCTCAACTCGCTCACCATCCATCTCCAGCTCATCGCGCGCCGCCTCAAGCGCCTGAAGGCGGGACGCGACGCGGAGGAACTGGCCAAGTCGATCGCCATCTGCCAGGAGGAGGTCAAGCGCCTCGACGGCATCATCACGAATTTCCTCGAGGCGATCCGGCCGCGGCCGCCCGACCTGGCCGAGACGAACGTGGTCGACGTGCTGGACGAGGTGCTGCGCTTCGAATCCAAGGAGCTGAAGAACCGCGGGCTGGTGGTGGAGGCCGAGACCCAGGCCGACCTGCCCGTGATCCTCGCGGACCGCAACCAGCTCAAGCAGGTGTTCTTCAACCTGATCACGAATGCGATGGAGGCGATGGGTCCGGGCGGAACGCTGCGGATCAAATCGCGGGCCGACGACGACTCGGTCTACCTCATGTTCGCGGACTCCGGCGTGGGGATCCGCCAGGAGGACCTGGCGCGCCTGTTCCAGCCCTACCACACGACCAAACCCGGCGGCCACGGCCTCGGACTGATGATCGTGCAGCGGATCATGCGGCAGCACGGCGGCACGGTCGGGATCGACAGCAAGGAGGGCGTCGGCACCGTGGTGACCCTGGCTTTTCCGCAAAAAAACCGCCGCATGCGGATGCTACGCAGCGGCGACGAGCCGCCGGCGGAGCCATGACGGAGCGGCGGGCGGCGCACACCTTATGCTGGCATCCACGACGTTCGACATACCGGGCTATGAAATCACCGAGCACAAGGGACTGGTGCGCGGTATCATTGTGCGCTCGCCGACGATCTCGCAGGGGATCATCGGCGGACTGAAGAACATCATTGGGGGAACGATCGGCGCCTACACGAAGATGTGCGAGCAGACGCGAGACCAGGCCTTCGACGCCCTGGAGCAACACGCGGCGGCACTCGGGGCCAACGCGATTCTCGGCGTTCGGTACGATGCCTCCTCCGTGGAGCCCCGGGGAGGGGCGGTCGAGGTGCTGTGCTACGGCACCGCGGTCGTCGTCCGGAAGAAGGAAGGCGGCTGGGCCCGATGACGCCGCGGACCCGAAAGATTGCCGGCTTCACACTCATCGCCGCGGCGCTGCTCACGGCCGTGCTCCTGGCCGTCCGGCACGTGCCGCTGGTCACCTACAAGGCGCGCCATTACAGCCCGAAGGCCAATGAGCACGTGATGACCATGCAGGTCGGGACCGACTGGACGTTCTACCTCGTGGCCGGCGTGGCGGTGATCGGCGGAGTGCTGGCGCTGCGGCCGGGGCGCGGCGATCCCGACGACTGATCGTTCCGGAATGCAGACGTCGCCTCCGACGGGCCGATTGGGCCGGTTGCGAGTTCGCCGTCTTTTCCGGGGTGATCGACGCGGACTGGAACATACGATGAAGACGCCGAAGCTGGATCATTGCGTGATCACGGTGACCGATTGGGACCGGTCCAATCGCTTCTATCGCGATGTGCTCGGGGCGGAGTTGATGCCGCGTGGGACCGGCTGGGCCTACCGGTTTGGCGACGGACAGTTGAACGTGCATGGGCCGGGCGAGGCGGGGGATCCGAACGCCCGGATTCCCGTTCCGGCCGGCGGAAGCGACCTGTGTTTCGAATGGCCAGGTCCGATCGACGAGGCGATCGCCCACCTCCGCCGGCGGGGCGTCGCGATCGAGGTCGGACCCGTGGCGCGGAACGGAGCCAAAGGCAGGGGCTCCAGCGTCTATTTTCGCGATCCGGACGGATCGCTCCTGGAATTCATCTCGTATGCGAGGCGCCAAGGAAGATCGGGCGATGGGGCGCCCGGGATTGACGGGGGGCGGGCAGGCGGACACACGGGAGACCATGAAAATCCGGTATGAGACCCGGCGTCCGATTACGGTGGACGAGTTCATCGACCTGTTGCGGCGGTCGACCCTGGCGGAGCGCCGCCCGGTGGACGATCCCCGGTGCATCCGGGCGATGGTCCGGCACGCCGACCTGCTGTGCACCGCCTGGGACGAGGCGAAGCTGGTGGGCGTGGCCCGCTCGGTCACCGACTTCGAGTATTGCTGCTACCTTTCCGACCTGGCGGTCGACGCGGACTACCAGCGTCGCGGCATCGGACGGGAGTTGATCCGGCTGACCCAGACGCAGCTGGGTCCAACGGCCAAGCTGATCCTGCTCGCGGCGCCCAAGGCGGAAACCTACTACCCGGCGCTGGGATTCAACCCGCACCGGTCGGCCTGGGTGATTCCGGCCCGCCAGGACCTCAAGTGACCGGGAGCCCGGGTCTGCGGCTTTGACTCGCGCCGGACGGATTGCTGCGATGCCACCCATGGACACCGCCTGGCTGCATCCCCGCGAGGAACTCGTCGAGACGATGCGGCGCATCTACCGCCTGCGGATGACCACGACCTCGGGCGGAAATCTCTCCATCCTCGATCCGGAAGGCGGCATCTGGATCACCCCGTCGCGGGTCGACAAGGGCGCCCTGCAGCCGGCTGACATCGTCTTCGTCGGCGCAAACGGGGAGAAGCACGGCCTGCATCCGCCATCGTCCGAGTATCCTTTTCATCGCGAGATCTACCGGCGGCGCCCGGACCTGAAGGCGATTGTTCATGCGCACCCCGGCGCCCTGGTGGCGTTCAGCATCGCCCGGCGCCTGCCGGAAACGCGCGTGCAGATCCTGGCCCACGCCATCTGCGGACGGGTGGCCTATGCGCCCTATGCCTGCCCGGGCAGCGAACCGCTCGGCCGGAACATCGCGGAGACTTTTGCCGGCGGGGCCGATTGCGTGATGCTGGAGAATCACGGCGTGGTCATCGGCGGGCGGGATTTGCGCGATGCGTTTCAGCGGTTCGAGACGCTGGAGTTCGTGGCGCAGACCCTGGTGCGGGCGGCGACGCTGAGCGAAATCCGTCCGCTGCCGCCGGAGCACCTGGTGGAGCGGGGGCTGCCGGGCCTGGGCGAACTGCCGCCGGCGGCGCCGTCCAACCGCGAAAAGGAACTGCGCACGCAGATCTGTCGTTTTGTGCACCGCGCCTACGAGCAGCGGCTCCTCATCAGCACCGCGGGGTCGTTTTCGGCCCGGCTGGAGGCGGACCAGTTCCTGATCACGCCGCGGCGCCCCGACCGACTGGAGTTGGAACCGGCGGGCGTCGTGCGCACCACCGCCGGCGCCTGCGAGCCGGGCCGGCATCCC
>JBJKRV010000498.1:0-4742 GCA_046704465.1 Opitutaceae bacterium
CAGGCTGGTGAGCAGGCCGGCGAGGTCGCCGGCCTTCTCGATCACGGGGCCGGAGGTGACGCGGACGTTGCGGCCCATCTCGGCGCCGAGGATGAAGGCCAGCGTCGTCTTCCCGAGGCCGGGCGGCCCGCTGAAGAGGATGTGGTTGAGCGCGGTCCCGCGTTTGCGGGCGGCCCCGACCATCACCTTGAGGCGCTCAACCGTCTTGCCCTGGCCGGCGAAATCATCGAAGGCGGCCGGGCGCAGGGCGGCCTCGGCGGCGCTCACCGGTCCACTGAGGGCGGCCGCCAGAAAGCCGACGCCGGTGGCGGCGGACGGCGCAGCGCCCGTGGTTCCGGATCTCGAATGCTGGCTTTTGGGGGTGGACATGACGGACGGAACACTAAGGGAGCCCTAGGCGGCAATCGGTGCGAGGCTCCCGGCATTCACTGCCATTCCACTTCGGCGCCCAGGGCGCGCAGGTTCTCGACGAAGCGGGGATGGGCCCGCTGGATGATCTCGGCGTTGCGCACGACGGAGCGCCCGGCGATGCTGGCGGCGACCATGTAGAGGGCCACCGCAGCGCGGATGACGTAGGGGGCCTCGACCACGGACGGGCGCAGCGGCTTGTCGCCAAACACGATCACGCGGTGGGGATCGCAGACGACGACATGGGCGCCGAACTTGGCCAGTTCGGGCAGCCAGGTGAAGCCGCCTTCGTAGACCTTGTTCCAGAAATGAATCTCGCCGCGGGCCCGCACGGCCAGCGCGATCATGCAGGGCAGCAGGTCCACCGGGAAATAGGGCCAGGGCGCGGCCTCGATCTTGGTGAGCAGATTGGGCGTGTAGGTGGGCGCGACCGACAGGCGCTGCCCGCCGCGCACGACGGCGGTCGTGCCGTCGTGCTCGAGCGTCACGCCGAGCTTGGCGAACGAGCGGGTGATGAGGTCAAAATGCGCCGGCAGGGAGCGCTCGACGCGGACCTCGCCACCGGTGATGGCCCCCAGCGCCAGGAAGGTGACGATCTCGTGGTAATCGCTGCCAAGGGTAAAGGTGCCGCCGCGCAGCTCCCGCACGCCCTCGATGCGCAGCATGGTCGTGCCTGCCCCCTCGATTTTGGCGCCCATGGCGTTGAGGACGGCGCACAGCTCCTGCACGTGCGGCTCGCTCGCCGCGTTGATGAGCAGCGAGGAGCCCTCGGCGAGGACGGCGGCCATGATGAAGTTCTCCGTGGCCGTGACCGACATGTAATCCTGCCAGTAGCGGGCGCCGCGGAAACGCCCGTCCAGGCGCAGGTCGGGCGTGCCCTCGCGGGCGATGGCGGCGCCGAGCGCCTGGAGGATCTCCAGATGCGGATCCAGTTCCCGGATGCCGAGCGAGCAGCCCTTGGCGCCGACCGGAATCGGCAGCACGCGCAGGCGCCACAGCAAGGGCGCAAATAGCAGCACCGTCGAGCGCATGCCCGCCGGCATCTCGACCCGCAGGCGGGTCGAGTCGAATTTAGCGTGGTCGATGCGCATCTCGCCCTTGGCCTTGTCCCAGGTGATGCGCGAACCCTGCGCGACAAAGAAGTCCACCAGCTTCTCGAGGTCGGTGATGGCGGGAACGTTCAGGAGGCGCACCGGCTCGGAGGCGAGCAGGGTGGCGCACAGCACGGGCAGGGCGGAGTTCTTGTTGCCCGAGGGAATGATGGTCCCGGAGAGCGGTTTGCCACCGTTGACGATGAGGTCGGCCATGGACGGGAGGTTGAGGGTGAAAGTGAAGGCGAAGGTGAAAGGGAGGAATGATCCGCCTTCACCCGTGGCGCTTACTCTCACGGTTGAACGGATGGCCTGCAAGCCCGGCCGTGGAGGCAGGGGCCGGATCCCGCCGGCGGTTGACAGTGAAGAAAAGAAAAGGCGCCCATCGGAGGATGGACGCCTTGGATTGCGGGTGGAAGCGCGACGCCGGTCGGGGATCAGCTGCCGGCCGGCGGGCCGCCCTCGGGGCGAGAGCCGCCACGATAGCCGCCTCCGCCACCGCCGTGGTGCCGACGGCGGCGCCGGCGACCGTGATGCTGTCCGCCGCCCTGGTTGCGGGACTCGCCGTTGTACTGGCCGCCCGGCTGGCCGTTTTCGCGGGGACCGCCCTCACGCTGGCCGCCGCGGTAATTGCGTCCGCGGCCGCCGCGATGGCGGCGCCGGCGGTGGCCGTCGCGGTTGAATTCCCGGCGCGGGCCGGCCTCGGGGGCGACCGTCTCGGCCCCGGCCTCTGACTCGGAGCCGCTGAAGATCTTCTTCACCCATCCAAACAAGCCGGCGGGCTTCTTGGCCTCGGGGGCCGGCTCCGGTTGGGGCGGTCGTTCCTGCGGCCGCGGTTCCTCGGCACGCCCTTCAAACGACCGCTGATCACGGCGGTTGCGTTCCGACCGGAACACCGGGCGGTCACCGCGCCGATCATCACGCCGTTCATCACGACGGTCTTCGCGCCGGGGACGGGGCTCCCGGAAACCGGCGTCATCGCCACGACGCTCCGCGTCGCGGAAGGAGTGACTCTCCCAGTTGTGCTCGACGCGCTTGGGCGTCTCCGGTGGCAGGATCTTCAGCTCGGCCTTTGCTTCCGGGGCCGAAGCCTCCTCAGGTGCAGCGGTCTCCTCCGGCTTGGCCTCGACCACGGGGGCGGTCTCGGCGACCGGCGCGGCGGCCGGAATCTCCGCTGGCGGAGTCTCCGGTGCCGGCGGGGCGAACGGATTTTTGTATTCGGCCGGAGCGGTGATGATGGACTCCGCGGTCGGTTGGTAGTCCGTCGCGGAGGCATCGGCGTCGGCCTGGGCGGGGTGGGTCACGGGGCGCTTGCCGCGGGCCAGGCCGGAGCCGCGGGTATTGCCGAATGCGCCAGGGGTCGGGTTGGTTTCGGTCGGGGTGCTTGGTGTATGCACAGTCTCGGCTGCCGTGGTCTCGGCGCCGGACGTCTCTTGATCTGACATGTTTGGCGTTTGTGTTGAAACGGCGCTCACCGATTGGCGGGAGCTGCCTTGATTGGTTGGTGGCAGGGCATGCGGAACGCGCATGGCGCACTCTACGCGCCTGCCGTGAAGTCAATAACATCCGACAAATGCCAATTTCCGGCAACCTCAAATCCGATTGTGTCGAGCCGAGCTGGTGCGTGGGCGTATTTAAGTATTTGATGATAAAGGTCGTGGAAATGCGGTCGGGCGGGCTTGCCAGCGGACCCATACCCGCGTAGGCCACTTGCCATGGACAAGCTCGAAGAGATATTCCGGCTTCAGGACGAGCTGAACCGGCGCATCGGAGTGAACCTTCCGCCGCCTTCCGTGGAGGAGAAGACCAAGTGGATCCTGAATTACACGCGCGCCTTGCAGCAGGAGACCGCCGAGCTCATCGACTCGGTGCCGTGGAAATGGTGGGCGCGCTACCAGCAGTTCGACGAACAGAACGCCCGCGTGGAGGTCGTCGACCTGTTCCACTTTCTGATCTCACTCGCCCAGGCCCTGGGCATGAGCGCGGAGGACGTCTACCAGGCCTACATCAAAAAGAATCTGGTCAATCACCAGCGCCAGCAAACCGGGTACGTGAAAAAGGACGAGGACGACTCGAAGCACATCTGACGGCGCGGGCGGGCCGCAAGGTCCCGGGTCCAAGCGCCAGGGATCAGGACTGGTTTCCCGCTCTGGCGCCCGGTTCCTTCAGGTAAGCCGGAGTCTGGGGCTTGCGGTGAATCTCGCCGTAGGTCCGGCCGGCCGGATAGTATTCGGCGCCGAGCTGCACCTTGCCCGCCACCTCCTCGCCGGCGACTGAGGCGATGAAGGCGAGCGCAAGATCGATGCCGGCCGACACGCCGGCCGCGGTCCAGACCGTGCCGTCTCGCACCACGCGCTCCGGGGTGGCCTTGACATCGCCCAGGGCGGCGAGGCGCTCCATCGAAGCCCAGTGCGTGGTGGCGCGGCGGCCGGAGAGAAGACCCGCCCGGTGCAGAATGAAGGCACCCGTACACACGGAGAGGACGGCGCGGGCCCCCTGCGCCTGGCGGGCGACGAACTGGATCAGTTCGGCGTTGTCCACTTCGGCGCGGGTACCCTGACCGCCCGGGACGAGCAGGTAGTCCAGCGGCGGGCAATCGCCGAACGCGGCGTGCGGATTTAGCGACATGCCCTTGGCACAAATCACCGGGTGTCGTGTTTGCGCCACCATAAGGCAGGTTTCCGGCCCGTCGAAGCGCTTGCTCCACAGAGAGACCATCTCCCAGGGCCCGACCAGGTCGAGCTCCTCAAGTCCGGGGAAGAGCAGGAAGCCAAATTTCACGGTGGTGCTCCTTGGGTCAGGGCGATTCGGGTTTGGTCGGCGACCAGTGGGTGTGGATGATGTGCCAGCCGTCCGGCGTGCGTCGATAGACTTCCGTGCAGTTCCACCGGCTGGTCTCCCGGCCGACGCTGCCCGCGAATTCGTACGTCAGCACCGCGGCCTCACCGCAAAGCTGGACGTTGGGATGATTCATTTCGTAACGATCGAGATGGATCTGTCCGCGCAGCGCTGCGTAGAGGGCCGAAAGAGCCGTGTGTCCGTCCAGGCGGTGCTCGACGGTGTTGTCAAAGTAGGTCACCTCGGGCGCGCAATGCTCCAGGATGCCCGAGGGATCCCCATCGGCCCAGCGATCGAGGGCGGCGCGCTCCATTGAGAGGATGGCGGCGGCGTGCGCGTCGCCGGCGCGCGAACCCTGGGCGAACGAACCGACGGCCCGACGGTGGAGAAACACCGGGTTGCCGT
>JBJKRV010000499.1:0-3327 GCA_046704465.1 Opitutaceae bacterium
GGCCAGGGACCCAAGACCCGGAAGCTCGTGCAGCAGATCAAGAAGCTCTGCGGCGTGCGCACCCCGGTGCTGTTGATCGGCGAAAGTGGCACGGGCAAGAGCGCGGTGGCGGAGATCCTGCACGTCAACGGTGATCCGGGCGAAACGCCCCTGGTGCGGATCGATTGTGCATTGAGCTCCGACCAGGGCTTCCGCGACGGCCTGCTCGGACAGAACGGAGCCGGCGGATCGTGGGTGCAACAGGCCCAGGGCGGAATGCTGCTGCTCGAACACATCCAGTGCCTGCCCATGCCGATGCAAAAGGAGTTGGTCAGTGTCCTGCGCAACACCGGCCACGGGTTCCGCCTGGTCTGCACCTCGAGCGAGGATCTGGAGGTGCTCACCGACGAGGGGCGTTTCAACGACGAGCTCTTCTACCGGGTGGCGTCCCTGCCGATCACGCTCCCGCCGTTGCGCGACCGGATCGACGACCTGCCGGCGCTGGTCCGGCATTTCTCCGGCCGGGCGGCCAATCCGCAGTTCGAGTCGCGGCTCATCGAGTTTACGGACGACGCGATGGCGGTGTTGCGCAGCTATCATTGGCCGGGGAATCTCGCCGAGCTCGAACAGGTCGTTTCCAAGATCGTCTCGACCACGGAAGTCCGCGTCATCACCTCACAGCAGCTTCCGCTCCGCCTGCGGGAGGTCCGGCACTGGCCGACTCTGGCGGAATATCTGACCGGTCAGGAGAAACAGTACCTCGACATGGTGCTGCACGCCTGCCACGGCGACAAGGCGCAGGCGGCCAAGGTGCTGGGCGTGGAGGCGGGCCGCCTCGGGTAAGTCCGCCGCCGGACGCCGGCTGCCTTTCCCGCTTGCGCTGGCCCGCCGCGCTCGCAACCTTCGGCGGCGCCCATGCCCAAACGCACGGATCTCGGATCGATCCTCATCATCGGCGCCGGCCCCATTGTGATCGGGCAGGCCTGCGAATTCGATTATTCCGGTACCCAGGCCTGCAAGGCGCTCAGGGAGGAGGGTTACCGCGTCGTGCTGGTGAACTCGAATCCGGCCACGATCATGACCGATCCCGAGTTCGCCGATGTGACCTATATCGAGCCGCTTACGCTGGAATACCTGGAGAAAGTCATCGCGGCGGAGCGGCCATCCGCCCTGCTGCCGACCCTCGGCGGACAGACCGCCCTCAACCTGTCGATGGAGCTGCACCGGGCGGGGGTGTTGCGACAGTACGGCGTGGAGATGATCGGGGCCAAGCCCGAGGCCATCCGCAAGGGTGAGGACCGCGAGGCCTTTAAGCGGGCCATGATCGACATCGGTCTCGAGGTGCCCAAATCGATGACGGCGCATTCGCCGGAAGAGGCCCGGCGCGCGGCCGACTTTATCGGGAGTTTTCCGCTGATCATTCGTCCGTCGTTCACGCTTGGCGGTCAGGGGGGCGGCATCGCCTACAACCGCGAGGAGTTCGAGCGCATCGCGGGCAGCGGCCTCGAGATTTCGCCGGTGCACGAGGTCCTGGTCGAGGAATGCCTCCTGGGTTGGAAGGAATTCGAGATGGAGGTCATGCGCGACCACAAGGACCAGTGCGTCGTCATTTGCTCGATCGAGAATGTCGACCCGATGGGCGTGCACACGGGCGACTCGATCACGGTCGCCCCGGCCCTGACCCTGACCGACAAGGAATATCAGGTGATGCGCGACGCCTCGTTCGCGGTCATCCGTGAGATCGGCGTCGAGACGGGCGGATCCAACATCCAGTTCGCCGTCAATCCGGCGGACGCTCGCATGGTCGTCATCGAGATGAATCCACGCGTGTCGCGTTCCTCGGCCCTGGCATCCAAGGCCACCGGATTTCCGATCGCCAAGATCGCCGCCAAACTGGCGGTGGGGTATACGCTGGACGAGCTGAAGAACGACATCACCCGGGTGACGCCGGCCAGCTTCGAACCGACGATCGACTATGTCGTCACCAAGGTGCCCCGCTTCACCTTTGAGAAGTTCCCCGACGCGGACCCGGCGCTCACCTCGTCGATGAAGTCGGTCGGAGAGGCGATGGCCATCGGCCGCACTTTCAAGGAATCGCTTCAGAAGGCGCTGCGGTCGCTGGAGATCGGGGCCCGGGGTTTCGGCGGGGGCGGAAAGTACGGCGGCGACGAACATCCGGGCGACCAGGTGATCAAGCAGAAGCTCGGGCTGCCCAACGCCGAGCGGATCTTCTACATCCGCCACGCCCTTCGCGCCGGCTACACCGTGGACCAGATCTTCGATCTGACGAAAATCGATCCCTGGTTTTTGCACCAGTTGCGGGAATTGCACGACCTTGAGGCCGCACTGAGCCGCCACACGCTGGGCACGCTGGATCCGGGCCTGCTGCGTCGCGCCAAGGAGGCGGGCTTCACCGACGTGCAGCTCGGGCACCTGGTCGGCGCCGAGCCGGGCGACGTCCGTGCCGCCCGGCGGGCCGCCGGCATCAATACCGTCTACCGCCTGGTCGACACCTGCGCGGCGGAGTTCGAAGCCTTCACGCCCTATTACTATTCGTCCTACGGCGACGAAAACGAGACCATTTCCTCGCCGCGGCGGAAGATCATGATCCTGGGCGGAGGGCCGAATCGCATCGGCCAGGGCATCGAGTTCGACTACTGCTGCGTCCACGCCTCGTTTGCCCTGCGCGAGATCGGATACGAGACGGTCATGGTGAATTCCAATCCCGAAACCGTCTCGACTGATTACGACACGAGCGACCGGCTTTATTTCGAGCCGCTGACGCTGGAAGACGTGCTGGAGGTCTATCAGCAGGAGCGCTGTGAAGGCGCCATCGTGCAGTTCGGCGGCCAGACGCCGCTCAACCTGGCCACCGCCCTGAAGCAGCATGGCGTCAAGATCATCGGCACGTCGCCGGAGAGCATCGAGCTGGCCGAGGATCGCAAGCTCTTCGCCGCCATTCTTGCCCGGCTCGGCCTGAAGCAGCCCGCCAACCGGACGGCGCTGACGGAAGAGGAGGCCCTGCGCTTCGCGCTCGAAGTCGGCTTTCCGGTGCTGCTGCGCCCCTCCTTCGTCCTGGGAGGGCGGGGTATGTTCATCGTCTATGGAGAGGAGGACATGCGCCGGGTCGTCCGCGACGCGTTTGACGCCATGCCGGGCAAGCCGGTCTTGATCGACAAGTTCCTGGAAGACGCCATCGAGCTGGATGTCGACTGCATCAGCGACGGCACCAAGACCGTCATCGGCGGGATGCTCGAACATATCGAGTACGCCGGGGTGCATTCGGGTGATGCGGCCATGGTCCTGCCTCCGCACACCTTGAGCCGGGCGATGCTGGCCGAGTTGAGC
>JBJKRV010000500.1:0-2904 GCA_046704465.1 Opitutaceae bacterium
GCCTGTAGACTGGAACCAGCGTGAATGGGGAGCCGGATTTGGCTCCACGGTTCGTTCGTCCGGAATTCTGACACAGGCGACCGCCGGGGCAAAGTCGAAACGGCCGGCCCGCGAGGGCCGCCTAGAACAGGAAGTACCGCTGCGCCAGCGGCAGCACCTTCGCCGGCTCGCACGTCAGATGCACGCCGTCGGCCTTGACGGTGTAGGTCTCGGGGTCGACCTCAATCTGCGGCCGTGTGTCTTTGAGGACCATGTCCCGTTTGCCGATGCGCCGGCACCGACTCACGGGTTGGAGACGGCGGTGGAGGCCAAGCGACGACAAACCGCCGTCGCGCAGCGAGGCGGCGGAGACGAAGGTGAGGCAGGTGGTGCCGAGGGCGCGGCCGGCGGCGCCGAACTGCGGGCGGTAGAACGTCGGCTGGGGCGTCGGGATGGAGGCGTTCGGGTCGCCCATGTTGGCCCAGGCGATGAAGCCGCCCTTGACGATCAGCTCCGGCTTCACCCCGAACAGCGCCGGCTTGAAGACCACGAGGTCAGCAAGCTTGCCCACTTCGAGGGAGCCGACCACGTGCGCCAATCCGTGCGTGATGGCCGGGTTGATGGTGTATTTCGCGAGGTAGCGAAGTACGCGGAAGTTGTCGGCCACCTCGTGCGCCGGTCCCGGCAGCCGGCCGAACTGCGTCTTCATCTTGTGCGCCGTCTGCCAGGTGCGGCAGATCACCTCGCCGATGCGCCCCATTGCCTGGCTGTCGGACGACATCATGGAGATGGCGCCGAGGTCATGGAGCCGGTCCTCGGCGGCGATGGTCTCGGGGCGGATGCGCGACTCCGCGAACGCCACGTCCTCGGGGATCTTCGAGTCGAGGTGGTGGCAGACCATGAGCATGTCGAGATGCTCGTCGAGCGTGTTGACGGTGAACGGGCGCGTCGGGTTGGTCGACGACGGCAGGACATTGGCCTCGCCGCAGACGCGGATGATGTCTGGCGCGTGGCCGCCGCCGGCCCCCTCGGAGTGGTAGGTGTGGATGGCGCGGCCCTTGAAGGCCCGGATGGTTTCCTCGACAAACCCGGACTCGTTGAGGGTGTCAGTGTGAATCGCCACCTGCACGTCGAACTCATCGGCCACGCCCAGGCAGGTGTCGATGGCGGCGGGGGTGGTGCCCCAGTCCTCGTGCAGCTTCAGCCCGATGGCGCCGGCGAGAACCTGTTCGCGCAGCGGCGCCGGCGTCGAGCAGTTGCCCTTGCCGAGGAAGCCGAGATTGACCGGGTAGCCCTCGGCCGCCTCGAGCATGCGGTGGAGGTTCCAGCGGCCCGGGGTGCAGGTGGTGGCGAGCGTGCCGTGGGCGGGCCCGGTGCCGCCGCCCAGCATCGTGGTGATGCCGGAGCTGATCGCCTCGTCGATCTGCTGCGGGCAGATGAAGTGGATGTGCGAGTCGATCCCGCCGGCGGTGACGATGCACCCCTCGGCCGCCAGCGCCTCGGTGCCGGCCCCGACGATCATCGGATTTTTCACGCCGGTCGCGGGATCGGGCCAGAACGAGCCCAGCCCGCTCTGAATTCCGGGGTTGCCCGCGTGGCCGAGGCCGACGATCCGCCGGCCCTTCACGCCGATGTCCGCCTTGATGATGCCCAGCACCGGGTCGAGGACGAGGGCGTTCGTGATGACCAGGTCGAGTGCCTCAGCCTCGGTCGCAAGCGGCGACTGGCCCATGCCGTCGCGGATGACCTTGCCGCCGCCGAATTTGATCTCGTTGCCGTAGCCGCCGCCCTCGGCGATGAGATCGCGTTCGACCTGGACAAAAAGTTCGGTGTCGGCGAGACGGACCTGGTCGCCCACGGTGGGGCCGAACATCTCGGCATACTGGCGGCGGGAGAGGTGGAGGGGCATGGGGAATCAGAGTTTGCCGTTGATCTTGCCGTTCAGCCCGTACACCTCGCGGGTGCCGGCGAGGGCGACGAGTTCCACGCGCTTGGTGTCGCCGGCCTCGAAGCGCACGGCGGTGCCGGCGGGAATGTTGAGGCGAAAGCCGCGGGCGGTGGCGCGATCGAACCGGAGGGACTCGTTCACCTCGAAGAAGTGGAAGTGCGATCCGACCTGGATGGGGCGGTCGCCCGTGTTCGTGACGGACACGGTCACGAGGGGCAGACCGGCATTGGCCGGCAGCGGAGGGGCGTCAGGCGGGGTGATGATTTCGCCGGGGATCATGGTGGAAATTGGAGAATGCCGAGTGCCAAACGGTGAATGCATAATCCCGGTGGGCACCGGTGCCCTCCAGGCGACTGGTCGAAAGGCCATTGGTCATTTGGCAATCGGCACTCGGCATTTACCGGATGGGTTGGTGCACGGTCACCAGCTTCGTGCCGTCGGGGAACGTGGCTTCGACCTGCACCTCGGTGATCATTTCGGGAACTCCCTCCATTACGTCGGCCGGTTTCAGGAGGGTCGTGCCGAAGCTCATGAGCTCGGCCACGGAGCGGCCGTCGCGGGCGCCCTCCATGATTTCGTAGGTGATGATCGCGACGGCCTCGGGATAGTTGAGCTTGAGTCCGCGGGCCTGGCGCCGGCGGGCCAGGTCGGCGGCAACGACCACGAGCAGCTTTTCACGTTCACGCGGGGTCAGGTGCATGGGGATAAGAGTTGGGAGACCACGAGACTACGAGACCACGGACCACGAAATGGCGGCCTCGGGCTTCTGCCCGTTGGGTGTTGTCAGATGCAAAATGGATCTTCGTGATTGGCCAGTTGGTCCGTGGTCTAGTGGTCCTTCTTCATACCTGCAGGTGTTCGCGGACGACGTCGTCGGTCTGTTAGTCAATCTGGACGGTTATGTTGTTGGCGACTCTGTCCATGCCGTAGAAGCCGAACTCGACGACGAAGCAAAAGTCGAAGTCATTTATAAACAG
>JBJKRV010000501.1:0-3685 GCA_046704465.1 Opitutaceae bacterium
TTAAACGGTGCCGGGGCGGGCGGACTATTTCAGGCCAAGCCAGCGGGCGAGGGAACGGACGGCGGGTGCGACGGGGTGGCCGCGGCGCACGGAGCGGGCCATGACGACGAGCTTGCGCTTGGCGCGGTCGGCCTTCGGGTCGACGTGGCCGACGAGTTCCGTGCCCGCCAGCACCGGGAGCGCGTAATGGCCGCGCTTCCGCTTGGCGGCCGGCGTGTAAACCTCCCACGTGTAGTCGAAATCCCAGAGCGCGCGTGTGAGCCGGCGGTCGTAGAGGAGCGGATCGAGCGGCGCCAGCAGCAGCGGCGCCGCGGGCGGCGGTTCGGACGCGACGGCCTCAAAAAGCGGCACGTCCGACCGCAGACAATAAAGCGTCGGCAACCCGTCGATCCCGACCGGCTGGACCTCGTCACCCACGATCGCCAGTTCGCGGCGGTGGAGCGCCACGAGGCGTCGCTGGCGCAGTTTCAGCCGCGTCATCCAGGCCGCGGTCTCGTCGTCCGGCCGCGGTGGCTGCGACAGCACCGCCGGCGGCAGCACGCGCTCGGGCAGGTCGTACACGCGCCGGAATTCGCGCCGCGACGTGATCAGTACGCGCCCGTGGGCGAACAGTTTCTCGAACACGTGCTTCACCAGCCGGTGCCGCCCGCCCCAGGCGGACCGCGCGCGGCCGTCATGTTCGATGTCGTCAGACCCGAGCGGGCCATGCGCGGCGATCTCGCCGAGAATCCGCTCCGCCAGCGCCGCCTCCCGCGGCGTCAGCCGGCCGGTGAAGGCGCCGCGCTGCCGGCTCCGGCGGGCCATGCCGGCCGTGAGGTGCGGCCAGGCGGCGATCGGGAACGCCACCAGCACGCCGTGGCCGCCGTGCAGGTAGTGCTCGAACCCCGGCCGGTCCGCCGCGTGGAGGTGCGCATGCAGGTCGCCGGCGCGGTAGCCCGCCACCCGGTTGCGCAGGATGAGATCGTGCATCCGACCGCAGACGTTGACCGGATCGATCTGGACATAGCCGAGGTGGTCGAGCGCCGCCGTCACGCCGGGGGCGGGGGTGTCCAGCAGCAGCGCGCGCCGCACGAAACGGCGGGCGGTTTCGACCGAAACCTGGAGCGGCGGCGGAAGCGACATGGGGGACCGTCGCCAGACAGCCGTCTCCCGCCGGCGCTGGAAAGCAAAAAGACCCGCGGCCGTCGCTCACTTCGCCGCCTTGAGCAGGAGCACCGGCACGTTGACACTGTGCCGCACCCGACGCGACGTGGTGCCGAAAAGAAGGTCGGCGAGGAACCGGTGCCCGTGCGTGCTCATCGCGACCAGGTCGCAGCCCTTCTGCTCGATCCACCGCACGATCTCCCGGGCCGGTTCGCCGAAGGCCAGCTCGGCCTCCGCCGCAACGCCCGCCGCCTGAAACTCCGCCCGGACTTCGTCCAGGTAGCGCCGGTCCTGCGTCACCTCGGCGCCCACCGCCTCGGAGCCGTAGTTGCGCGCCGCCCAGCCGTCCGCGACGTGCAGCAGCACGACGCGGCTGTGCATCGCGACGGCGAGCGCCTTGACGTGCTCGATGATCACGCGGTCGGTCGGAGTCGCCTCCAGGGTCACGAGGATCTTCCCGTACATGGGGTCCGCACCTTTCGTCAATGGCCGATGATGATCGTCCAGGCCTGCCGCAGGGCGTCCGGCAGGCTGTAGAGGTCCATCGCGGTGATGAGGATGGCACTTCCCCACCCCGCAAGCAACAGGAACCAGCCGTTGCGCCACCGGCCCATGCGCCGCCGCGAACTGGTGAAATGCAGGAGGGGAAACATCGCGAAGGGGAGTTCGAGGCAGAGGACGACCTGGCTGAGGTTGACCAGGTCCGTGATGCTGCCGCTGCCGCGGACGCTGACGATCCAGATCGCCGGCAGGATGGCAAGCGCGCGGGTGATCAGCCGGCGGACCCACGGCCGGAGGCGCCAGTGCATGAAGCCCTCCATCACCACCTGGCCCGCGATCGTGCCGGTGATGGTGCTGCTCTGGCCGCTGGCCAGGAGCGCCACGGCAAACAACGTGCTGGCGAAGGTCGTGCCCAGCAGCGGCGCCAGGGTCAGGTAGGCGATGCGGATCCAGTCGCTGTCGGCGCTGAAGGCCACGGTGTGGCCCCCCGCCACCACGACACTGGTCTTGCCGTAGAAGACGATGGCGGCGAGGACCAGGATCGCGGCGTTGATGAAGAAGGCGACCGTGAGCGACATCGTCGTGTCGATCGTGTTGAAGCGGACGGCGCGCCGGATCGAGGCCTCGTCCTGCTGGAACCGCCGGGTCTGCACCAGGGCCGTGTGCAGGTAGTGTTTGTGCGGCATGACCGTCGCCCCGATGATGCCGATCGCGACCACCAGCATGCCGGCCTGGGTGAAATCGGGGTGCAGCATGGCCCGCCCCATCTCGAGAAAGTCCGGCTGGGTCTGCGCCAGGCCGAAGATCTCGATGCCGTAGCAGAGGCCGATGGTGAGGACGAACACCGCGACCACCGCCTCGATCATCCGCATCCCGAAGCCCTGGAGGGCGAGCAGCAGCATGACGTCAAAGGCGGTGATGAGGATCGCCCACTGCATCGGGATCCCGAACAGCATGTTCAGCGCCACCGCGCTCCCCAGCGCCTCGGCCAGGTCGGTCATCGCGATGGCGATCTCCATCGACAGCCAGTTCGGCCAGCGCGTCCAGCGCGGGTACCAGTCGCGGCAGCACTGGGCGAGGTCCTTGCCCGTCGCCACCCCCAGGCGGGCGGCGATCACCTGCAGGAACACCGCCATCAGGCTGGCCAGGCCGACCACCCAGAGCAGTCCGTATTTGAACTGCGCGCCGCCCTGCAGATCGGTGCCCCAGTTGCCCGGATCCATGTAGCCGACGCTCACGAGCACGGCCGGCCCGACGAAGGCCCACCACTGCCGCCAGAATCCGGCCCGCGCCGGCGGCACCGCCACGCTGCTGTGCAGGCCCTCCAGCGACAACTGGCCCGGTGTCGGCCCGGCGGGCGCGCCGCGGTCGTCGGCGCCCGGGGATGGCTTCGCGTCCCGATTCATGGCATCGCTTTTTGACTGGCTGCCGGATGTATTTTGACTTGTCAAAGTTGTTTTGTGCGCCAGTCAAAGGAATGCGCTTGCCAGCGGCGGCGAAAAGAGGGCCTAATCGGGCCGGCGCATGGCGAGTGTCGCGGTGGAGAACTACCTCAAGCACATCCTGCTGCTCTCCGAGGGCACCGCGGGCCTGGTTTCCATGGGGGCGCTCGCCGGCTCGCTCGCCGTGGTGCCCGGCACCGTCACGACGATTGTCAAGGCCCTGGCTGACGAGGGCCTCGTCGAACACCAGGCGCGCCAGGGCGTGCGCCTCACCGCGGAGGGGCGCCGGCTGGCGCTCAACGTGCTGCGCAAGCACCGCCTGATCGAGACGTTCCTCGTCAACGTCCTGAAGATGGACTGGTCGGCGGTGCATGCGGAGGCGGAGCAGCTCGAGCACGCGATTTCGGACGCCGTGCTCGACCGGCTGGACGCGATGCTCGGGCATCCGGCCGTCGACCCGCACGGCGATCCGATTCCCAGCGCCCGGGGCCGGCTGAACACCCAGGTTTACGCCACGCTCGCGACCGCCGCCGTGTCCACGCCCCTGCGGATCGTGCGGGTAACCGACCAGTCGGGCGAATTCCTGCAGTTCGCCGAGC
>JBJKRV010000502.1:0-4753 GCA_046704465.1 Opitutaceae bacterium
TTCCGGGCGTTTATTTCACCTCCTTGCCGGTCTGAACTTTCCTTTCCTTGCTCCGCCTCGCGGCGGGGCTCAGTTTCCCGGTGACCACAGGCGAGGGGTCCCACCCGTTCCCATCCCGAACACGGCCGTTAAGCCCTCAGCCGCCAATGGTAGTAGGACGATAGGTCCCGCGAGAGTAGGTTGTTGCCGGGTTATGGCCCGAGCGCTCCGACAAGGAGCCTCGGGCCTTCCTCTTTTTGGCGCTGGCGGCCGGCACTCGGGGTGGCACTGCAATAACGTTCACGGGAGACGCACCGAGTCGATCGTCGCGGGAAATGGGGCGCCCGGCGCGAGGGCGACCACCTACAGTGACATTTCCGCAATTTTCCAGAGGCGGTGAGTAGGTTGTGAACTAAGGGCACTTGACTTGCCCATTTTGGCCGGCTTCGCTCCGGCCACCCGGTGTTCGTGGCGTCCTAGGCGCCGCACCGTTCCAGCCTTCAGCAGAGCCTTCCAGCTCCTAATACCATGACCAGATCCATCCAGCGATCTATCCTCATCGCGGGCGTTGCCGCGCTAGCACTGATGCTCGGCACCTCCGCCTTCGCCCAAGGTCTCACGACCGCGGGTATTAACGGATTCGTGATCGACAAATCCGGCAAGCCGGTCGACGGCGCCGCCATCACGATCGTCCACGTGCCCTCCGGTACCCACGCGGCAACCGTTACCCGCTCGGGTGGCCAGTACACGATGTCCGGTCTGCGCATAGGCGGCCCGTACACCGTCACGGTGGAGGCGAAGGAATTCCAGCCGCAGACTGAAAAAGACGTCTACCTGAACCCCGGCCAGGATCAGACCGTCAATTTCACCCTATCCGAGGAGGTCGTGAAGATGGAGGCGTTCGTCGTGGCCGGGATCCGGGACACCACGTTCGATTCCGCCAAGATGGGTGCGAGCACGTCGTTTGACAGCGCGGAGATCATGGATGTGCCGACCGTCCGCCGCGATGTTCAGGATCTCGCGAACCTCGATTCCCGGATCGGCCTCACCGAAAACACCACCCAGCTGGAGTTTTCTCTTTCCGCCCAGGGCCAGAACAGCCGTTTCAACTCCTTCCTGATCGACGGCGTGCAGACCAACGATCCCTTCGGCCTCAACGCCAATGGATTCAATTCCCTCCGCAGCCCGGTGCCGCTGCGCGCCCTCGCCGCCTTGAGCGTCGATTTGAGCCCCTACGACGTCAAGTATACCGGCTTCACCGGCGCCCTGCTCAACGGCGTGATCAAGAGCGGCACCAATGAGTTTCACGGATCCATCTATGGCTATTACACGGGCAGGCGCCTGCGGGCCAAGAATCCGGTGAGCGGCGAACACGACCAGTTGCAGGAGCGGACCCAGGGCGCTTCGCTCGGCGGTCCGATCATCCGGAACCGGCTCTTCTTCTACCTGCATTGGGAGGATTTCCGTCGCGTGATGGCGCCGCCCAATCAGAACTTCGTCCCTGACGCGTCGGTGGTCGACCAGCTCCTGGCGGCGGCGAAGTCCTTTGGCTACGATCCGGGGACGATGAGCGCCAGCGACAGCATCTCCAAGCAGAAGACGTATATCGCCAAGTTCGACTGGAACATCAACGACCAGCAGCGCGCGACGTTCACCTACCGCCGGACGGACAGCGCGACGCCCAATTTCTCGAGTTTCAGCGGGTCGACCTACACGTCGTTCAGCAACAAGTGGTATCAGGCGCGTCGCATCGCCGACAGCTACTACCTTACGCTCAACAGCCAGTGGACGCCGGACTTCCGGACCGACGCGGGCGCGCAGTACAACAAATACAACGGCACCGCGGCGCCGAATGGCGCCAAGTTCCCCGAGATCTACGTCAACGGGATCACCGGCATCCGCCGGGACACCGGCGCAACCGTGACGAACGGCCAGGTCGACATGGGCAACGACTACTCCTACCAGCTCAACAACCTCTTCACGAAGAACTACACCGGCTACGCCTACGCGGAATATTCGCGCGGCAACCACACGATCAAGTTCGGCGGGGACGCGAACAAGAACCAATACGACGACAAGTTCTTCCAGTACTACTTTGGCCGCTATGCGTTTGGCAGCCCGGCGGACTTCGCCGCGGGGCTCGCGAACTATTTCCGGTACCAGCAGCCGGTTCCCCCGTACACGACGCCGGACACCTTTGCGTATTATTCCATGACCGACTACGGCCTGGTGCTGCAGGACACCTGGAAGCCGACCAGAAACCTGACCTTCCTGGGCGGCTTGCGGTTTGACTACCCCTGGTTCCCGTCCCGTCCGCCGTACAACGGAGCATTCTACGACACATTCGGCTTCCGCAATAACACCACCGCGACCGGCAACTACACGCTCGCGCCGCGGTTCGGCTTCAACTTCGAGCTGCCGAAATCCGCCCTGCACGGGCTGTTCGGCGGGCGGCGGACCCAGTTCCGCGGCGGTATCGGCCTGTTCCAAGGTACGAATCCGGCCGTTTGGGTGGCCAACTCCTATCAGACCGCCGGTGCGCTCAACGCCGTCCAACTGCATTCGCCGGGAAATGCGAGCAACTACACGAACAGCACGGCCGCGGGCACCATTGTGTTCAACCCCGACCCGCTGTACGCGCAATCGCTGCCGCCGCCCGCCCTGCCAACGCCCATCATCAACACGACCGATCCGAATTTCAAGACTCCGACCTCGTGGAAGGCCAACCTGGCCATCGACCACGCGCTGCCCTGGCTTGACATGGTCGTCACGGCGGAGGGCAATTTTCTGCAAACGGAACGGGGCATCGACTACAAGTCGATCAACATCAATCCGGTCGGGACTCTTCCCGATGGTCGGATCCGCTACAGCGGCAACATCCATTCGAATTTCGCGACGGTCCTGGAGTTGACCAACACGAACCAGGGGGCGGCCCAATCGTATACCCTGGCCCTGCGCCGGCCGATGAAGAACCACTGGTACTTTTCGGCATCGTATACCCACACGCACGCGACCGAGGTCCAGCCGCTCACCTCGTCGGTGGCCACGTCGAACTTCAATTACCGGGCGACCATCGATCCCAACGCCGGCGCCTGCGTCAATTCCGCCTATGTCGTGCCCAACAAGCTCGTCGTGGCGGCCGGACGCGAGTTCAACTTCTTCAACCGGCCGGACGCGTTGACGACGATTACCGCGGTGTTCCGCATGCAGACCGGACATGCGTACAGCTGGGTGTTTGATCGGGATGCCAACGGCGACGGCATTTCCGGCAACGACGCCTTCTATGTTCCATCGGGTCCCGACGATCCGAAGGTGACCTGGGCCAGCACCGCCCAGCGCGACGCGTTCTTCGCGTTCGTCCAGGGTTCGAATCTGAAACAATACATGGGTCGGATTGTTCCGCCGAACAGCGCCTTCAACCCGCAACAGCAGACGCTTGACCTGCATATCGAACAGCAGATTCCGTTGCCCCGCTATAACAAGGCCAAGCTGAGCGTCTACCTGGACTGCTACAACTTCGCCAACCTCCTGAACGACCGCTGGGGTGTGGTCACCGGGCTGGATTTCGGCACCAGCTATAGCGGTTACAACCGATCGGTGGCGCAGGCCACCTACAATGCCGCGACCAACCAGTATGCCTACACCTTCACCTCCAGCACGCTCGGCGGGCAGATCACGTTTGCCAACCAATCGCGCTGGCAGCTGCAGGTCGGCGCAGCGTTGGAGTTCTGACCGGCTCCGCACCTGGAGATTTGGACCTTTGCGAGGCGGTCGCGGCGACGCGGCCGCCTTTTCTTTTGGGCATCGGCAATTGGCGGGCGACCGCGAGAAACAATGTTGAGCCTATCGTTTGGCGGTGGGGGCGGAGTCGGTCGCTCGCAGGCGCCCCAAAGCCTCGCGCGCCTCACTGTCTTCCGGCCGCAGGCGCAGGACCGCCTCGAGCTCGCGTTGGGCTTCGGTGCGCCGTCCCAAGCGCAGCAACGCCATCGCCAGATTGAAATGCGCGTCGACGTACTCGGGCTCCAGACGCAACGCCTGCTCGTATTGGGCCACGGCCTCGATCGGCCGGCCCGTCTGCAGCAGTGCACTGGCGAGATTGCCGTGGGCCTCGGCCAGACCGGGGATTCCACGGATCGCCGCCTCGAAGTGAGGGATGGCTTCGGCGGGACGGCCGGTTTGAGCCAGAGCGTTGCCCAGGTCATAATGCGCCACGGCGTTGGTGGGATCGACCCGCAAGGCGGCTTCGTATTCCGTGATCGCCTGGGCCAGCCGGCCCTGCTGGGCGAAAGCCGCCCCGAGGCCGGAGCGCGCCGCCACGTTCCTTGGGTCCAGGTGCAACGCCGCCCGGTATTCGGTGACGGCCTCGGCGATTCGGTCGGCGTGAACGAGGGCCAGGCCCAGGCTGCCGTGCGCCCGCGCGTTGTCGGGAACCTTCCGCACCGTGTCCTGCCAGATCGCCACCTCACTGCGGTAATCCAGATTGCGCCGGGCGGTGAGGAGACCCAGCCCCAAACCGAGCGACAGGAGCAGGGGAAGGTTGAGCCGCCGCGTCAGATGAAACCCAGCCAGCACGGCAAGCGCGACGACCGCGGCGAGCGCCAAGTACATGCGGTGCTCGGCCATTGGCTCGGTCGCAACGGGCACGACGCTGGAGCTGGGCGCAAGGACGGCGAAAAACCTCGCGCCGCGTAAGCCACTACAGGGCCGCCACCGCACCGCCGCGTCCGTGGCGCGCGCCAACGCGGCCACGTACAGGGTATGGGGCCATACGGCC
>JBJKRV010000503.1:0-3159 GCA_046704465.1 Opitutaceae bacterium
CTGCCCGATGGCGGCGGATTTCATCGTCACGACCAGGATGGCGACGACGAACACGTCGAGCATGGACCATTTGCCGAGGTTTTCGACCCGGTGATGCAGCCGTCGCACCCTCGACAGGTGATGCTCCCGCTCCAGCCAGATCACTCCGAGCAGGGCGAGCTTCACCACCGGGAAGATGACAGTGAACAGGGTGAGAATCGTGAAGAGGAAGTACTCATGGCTCAGGAACAGCACGCCCAACCCGCCGACGACGGACACCGCGTCATGGAAAACCCACAGCTTGGTCACCGTGAAGAACGGGAAGAAAATACCCAGCGCATAAAACATGAGTGCCGTGGCCAACAGGAAAGGGGCCAGAAGCCGGCGGGCCGAGGCGCGAAGCGTAGGGGTGGATTCGCCGGATCGGTCCATGGGGCCAACAAACGCAGTCCAACCGCCGTTTCAACCGGCATCTCCCCGGCGGCCCGCGTCTTCGGCGCCGGGCTTCGATCGGGGTCTCGGGATCGGCTGGCCTGATCGCTCCCGGTCGAACCGCCGGTGGAATCGCGGGTCCATGACCGCGACATCCGCGCCCGCCCATTATGCCGAACGACCGAGTCAATCTGCCCGGCTCCAGTCCCGTCATCCCGCCCGGGTCCGTTTGCGTGCGGGACCTGGCGCCCGATGAACCCGTGGTTGTGACGATCCTGCTCCGGCGCCGCGCCCCGCTTCCGGCCCGGCTCGAGGGCGGATCCCGCCTTTCGCTGGCGGAACTGCACGGGCGCCACGGGGCGGATCCGCGGGCGGTCGAGAGGGTGTGTGCCTTCGCGCAGTCCAGCGGCCTGGAGGTCGGTGACGCCCACGCGGGCCGCCGCTCCGTCCATGTGTCGGGTCCGGCGACGGCGGTCCAGGCCGCGTTCGGCGTGCGGCTGCAGGTGTACACCCGGGATGACGTCGAGTTTCGCAGCCATGCGGGCGCGATCACCCTGCCGGCGGACGTGGCCGGATTGGTCGAGGCGGTGCTGGGCCTGGATGACCGGCCCCGGGCCTGGCCGCACTTTCGCGTTGCCCGGCGCCGTCCCGGAAAGCGCCGGGCCGGCGCCACCGGGCCGCGGCCATTGACGCCGCTCCAGGTGGCGGCGCTCTACGATTTTCCCCCCGGTCGGGACGGCACCGGCCAGTGCATCGCGCTGATCGAACTCGGGGGCGGATTTGTGACGGCGGACCTGCAGGCCTATTTCACCGGGCTTGGGCTGCCCGCGCCCGAGGTGGAGGCGGTGTCGGTCCTCGGTGGCCGGAATGATCCGACAGGACCGACCAGCGACGCCAACGTCGAGGTGATGCTCGACATCGAGGTGGCCGGCGCCATCGCGCCGCGGTCGCGGATCGCAGTCTATTTCGCGCCGAACACGGACGCGGGCTTCCAGCAGGCGATTTCGACCGCGGTGCACGACCCGCAGCGGCATCCGTCGGTGGTCTCGATCAGCTGGGGCGGTCCCGAATCGTCGTGGACGCGGCAGGCGCTGCAGGCCATCGACGGCACCTGCCAGGAGGCGGCGCTGCTGGGGGTGACCATTTGCGGTGCGGCCGGCGACCACGGCGCCGCCGACGATCCGCAGGGCGGAACCCTGGCCCAGACTGATTTTCCCGCGTCGAGTCCGCACGTCCTCGCCTGCGGCGGCACGCATCTCGAAGGCCAGGGCGACGTCATTACCGCGGAGGTCGTCTGGAACAACCCGAAGGACGGCGGTGCGACCGGCGGCGGCGTCAGCGCGGCGTTCTCCCTGCCGGATTACCAGCAGAACGCCGGCGTGCCTCCGTCCGTGGATCCCGGGCACGCGATGGGGCGCGGCGTGCCCGACGTGGCGGGGGACGCCGACACGGCCACGGGGTATATCGTGCGCGCCGACGGAAACGAGCTCGTGGTGGGAGGGACGAGCGCGGTGGCACCCCTGTGGGCGGGGTTGTTGGCGCGGATCAACCAGGGCCGCGGCGCGCCGGTGGGATTCCTCAATCCACGGCTCTATCGACTGGCGCCGGCGGGAGGTCTGTTTCACGACGTCGTGTCCGGAAACAACGGCGATTACCAGGCCGCCAAGGGGTGGGACGCCTGCACCGGCTGGGGCAGCCCGCGCGGCGCGGCCCTGTTGTCCGCCTTGACCGGCGGCTGATGCCCGAACCCGCGCCGCGGTGCGGCCCGGATCCGGCGGCGCGATGCAATTGAGCCGGGCGGACGGTTGCCAGCCAGGGCGGAGGGCCGGCCGCATCCGCGCGCCGCGGTCTCGCCAAGTCGCGGAT
Source organism: Opitutaceae bacterium (assembly GCA_046704465.1). Taxonomy (GTDB): domain Bacteria; phylum Verrucomicrobiota; class Verrucomicrobiia; order Opitutales; family Opitutaceae; genus Fen-1467. Next base: position 2,278 of record JBJKRV010000503.1, read on the forward strand.
GATCCTCTTGGATGCGGTTGCCCCATGAAGATCGTCGTGCTCGATGGCTACAATCTCAACCCGGGCGACAATCCGTGGGATGAAGTCGCCCGCCTGGGCGAGTTCACCTGCCACGACCGCACGCCGCCGGAGTCGATCGTCGAGCGCGCCCGGGACGCGGACATCCTCCTGACCAACAAGACCCCGCTCACCGCCGAGACCCTCGCCCGGCTGCCCCGCCTCAAGTTCATCGGGGTGCTGGCCACCGGGTACAACGTGGTCGACGTGGCGGCGGCCCGCGCCCGAGGCGTGCCGGTTTCGAACGTGCCGGAGTACGGCACCGACACGGTGGCCGAGTTCGTTTTCGCCCTGATCCTCAACTTCTGCCGCCAGCCGCGGTTCCACAGCGAACTGGTGAAACAGGGGGAGTGGGCGCAATCGCGCGAGTGGACGTTCTGGCGCAGCCCGCAACTGGAGCTGGCCGGCCGGACGCTCGGGATCGTCGGCTTCGGCCGGATCGGACGCCGCGTGGGCGAGCTCGCGGCCGCCTTCAGGATGAACGTCTTGGCCGCCAACCGTTCCCAGCCCACCCCGCCGGCCCATCCGGTCGCCTGGCGCACGGTGCCGGAGATCTTCGCCGAGGCCGACATCGTCACCCTGCATTGCAGCCTGACGCCGGAGAACACCGGCCTGGTCAACGCCGCGTTGCTCGACCGGATGAAGCCGACGTCCTACCTGATCAACACTTCGCGGGGCGCGCTGGTGGACGACGCCGCGCTGGCCCGGGCGTTGCGCGATGGCCGGCTGGCCGGCGCGGCGCTCGATGTCGTGTCGACCGAACCGATCACGGCCTCGAATCCGCTTTTTTGGGCGCCAAACCTGACGCTGACCCCTCACATGGCC
>JBJKRV010000504.1:0-3269 GCA_046704465.1 Opitutaceae bacterium
GCTGGACGAATCGAACATCGGTCGTTTCACCAAGCTGCTGCGGAATTTCACCCGGAACTCGCAGTTCCTGATCATCACCCACAACAAGCGCACGATCGCGGCCGCGACCGCGATCTACGGCGTGACCATGGAGGAGCGCGGGGTGTCGAAGACGGTCTCCATGCGCTTCAATCACGAGCGGGGCGAGGCGGAGGCGGTGACTCCGACGGTCGCCGACGCGGTCCGGTCCGCCCGCGCGGGGAACGGCCAGCCGGTGGCAGCGGTGCCCGCGGGCGCCGACGCCTGACCCGCGCTCACTTCAGCGCGGCGAGGTGGCGGAGGACGATGGCGGTCACGTCCTGAAGCGCCGAACCCGGCACCAGGTACAGGGGTGACTCCACGATGACATCGACCCCGGCCTCCTTGGCGATCGCCGGCCACTCGGGCTGGAGCACCTTGTAGATGTTGGTCAGGGGCGCCTGGCCGGCGAGCTGGCTCTGGGCGAGCTGCTGCAGGCCGTTGATCTTCTCGTCCAGTTGGTCGACGGTCGTGAGGTCGCTGGCCGCGGCCGCCCGGTTGCGCTGCGCCACCAGGTCCTGGACCTTCTGTTTCCAGGCGGCCGAACTGTAGTAGGCCGTGACGACGTACGCCCGGCTGAACGTTCCCACCCGGAGCTCGTGTTCCGGTCCGGCTTGGGCGAAGCTGGAATTCGAGGGCGAGAGCGTGAGCAGAACGATGGCCGCTGCCCAGAAAACGGCGACTCGCGGAGTGGGGTGATTCATGGCGAAATCCTCCGAGAACATGCGTCGGTTGCTGGGTCCGACGTCAGCGACAGCATGGACATCGGTCTTTCAGTAGGCCAGCGCGAATTGAAAGGAACGCCGCTGCGGTTGCCGGGGTGAGTTCGCCGCCGGGCGGCGGGTAGTGTATCAGTTTCCATCAATGGGCTTGGGTGGAGCCCGATCCGAGCGGGTTCCCTTGTCCCGCCGACCGGGACTCAGCGCTCGAGCGCGCCCGGAGGTCGCGCTCCACCTGGGCGACCTTGGGTTGTTATGTCCGATACTTCACGCCGGGTCCTCTTGCCGGGTGGAACCCGATCCGAGCGGGCTTGAACCGGCGCGGAGCGCGGGTTCCACCAAACTGACACACTACCGGGCGGTGCGCGGCATTTACATCGCCCCCCGGCTCCCCTACAGGTCGTGGACGTCGTGCCTCATGAATTCGACGCCCGCGTTTGATCCGACCTCGAACCCATCCCCCGCACCGGCGGCGACGCCGGACTGGCGCGAGATCGGGCTTCTGTTCGTCGGCTCCCGCCTCCTGATCTGGATGGTCGCGGGACTGTCGCTGTTGGTGGTGGGGAAAGGGCCGTTTTTCGACCAGCAGACGCCCGGGGCGGGGTGGTTCCTGCGTTGGGATGCCGGGTTCTACGTGCAACTGGCGACGCACGGCTATTTCATCGATCCGGCGGCGCACACGGCGAACGTCGAGTACCTTCCCCTTTACCCGCTGCTCGTCTACCTCGGGTCGCTGGGCGGCTTGATCAAGCCGTGGCTCGTCGGTTATGTCGTGTCGCTGGCCTGTCTTTGGGGTTCCTGCGTATGGCTGGGAAAGGCGGTGGCGCGCGAATGGGCGGATGCGCGTCTCGCGACCCTGTCGGTCGCCTTCCTGCTCTTCTGCCCGGTCAGCTTCTTCTTCTCGTCGCCCTTCTCGGAAAGCCTGTTCCTCCTGCTCGTCATCGGCAGCATCGACGCCTCCCGGCGGCGCCGCTGGTGGCTGGCGGGCGTCCTCGGGGCGCTCGCGGCGCTGACGCGCTTCATCGGAGTCATCCTGATCGTTCCGCTGCTGTGGCAGTACGTGGAGTCGGAGATCCGGACGCGCAGGCCCTTCCGGCCAAACGTGGGGGCCGTGCTGGCCTGCCTGACGCCGCTGGCCGGCACGTTGATCTACAGCGTCTTCATGTGGATCCGGTTCGGCGATCCGCTGCTCTACTTTCACAGCCAGGCCCTCTATCACGGGCGTCAGTTCAGCTGGTTTTACCTCTTCCTCTCGCATGCGAGCTTCAGCCACCTGCCGGCGTTCTACCAGATCTGGTTCGCGTCGACACTGGCGGCGACCTTCGGGCTGCTGCTGGCCGGCGTGCTGTTCCGCATCCCCCTCGTTTACTCCGTGTACGGGCTGACCGCGGCGGGGGTGTACATCTCGGCGCGATTTGTCGATGCGCTGCCGCGGTATTGCAGCGTGATCTTCCCCCTCTACGTCGTCCTGGCCCTGATCGCGCGCCGCTGGCCGCGTCTCGCCTTGCCGCTGCTGGCGGCCTCGACCGCCCTGCTGGCGTTGTCGGTGGTCCTGTTCGTCAACGGCTATTGGTTCACCTGAACGCCGGGGCCGGCTCCGGCGCACGGGGGCACCGCCTAGGCGATGATGTCGGGCGGCACGTTGGCGAGCGCCTCCTCCATCGTGGTCACGCCCTGCTTCACCTTCAGCATGGAGTCCTGGTGCAGGGTCTTCATGCCGCCCCGCATCGCGATGCGCTTGAGCTCGGCGGTCTCGACCTTCCGGTTGATCGCCTCGATCATCTCCTCGCTGTTTATCATCAACTCGTGGATGCCGACGCGGCCCTTGTAGCCGCTGCCGCCGCAGAGGTGGCAGCCGTGCGGGTTGGCCTTGAAGATCGGTCCGCTCCAGCCCAGGGCTTTCTCGAGGATGGCCTTCTCGCGGTCCTTGGGTTCGTACGGCTGCTTGCAATTCTTGCACACCCGCCGGAGGAGGCGCTGGGCGCAGACGCAGACCAGCGAGGCGGAGATGTTGAACACCTCGACGCCCATCTCGCTGAAGCGGGCCACGGTCGAGGGCGCGTCGTTCGTGTGCAGGGTCGAAAGCAGCAGGTGCCCGGTCAGCGCGGCTTCGATGCCGATCTCGGCCGTTTCCTGGTCGCGGATTTCGCCGACGAGGATGATGTCCGGATCCATGCGCAGGTAGCACCGCAGCGCCCGGGCGAAGGTGAGGCCGATCTGCCGGTTCATCTGCATCTGGTTGATGCCAACCAGCGTGTATTCGATCGGATCCTCGGCGGTCTGGATGTTGATGTCCGGCGTGTTGATCTCGGAGAGCGCGGAGTAAAGGGTCATCGACTTGCCCGAGCCGGTGGGGCCGCAGTGCAGGATCATCCCGTACGGCTGGCGGATGCACTCGCGGTATTTCTCGAGATACTCCTCCGAGAACCCGAGGGCGGTGAGCGGCAGCGTCGTCTTCTGCTTGTCGAGGATGCGCATGACCACCTTCTCGCC
>JBJKRV010000505.1:0-4496 GCA_046704465.1 Opitutaceae bacterium
ATGCAGGTCGATTCAAACGGACTCTGGGCGCAACGCGCCCTCATGCTGCAGGCACGCATGCCGGCGTCCGCCAAAGCCGCGCCGGCGGCTCCGGCTGGCGGCACTGGCGCGGCGCCAGCGGTCTCCCTTCCGCTTCCGGGCGGCAAGTGAGCCCGATCGGCCGCCGGCCGATCGATCACGCTCCTGACGCGGCGTCAACGATCACCGCCCTCCGCCCATCGCATTCCGTTCAGACGAAGACTGGTCGGGGCGACAGGATTTGAACCTGCGACCTTCTGGTCCCAAACCAGACGCTCTACCAGGCTAAGCTACGCCCCGATCGACCGGGAAGGGGACGGCGCTTCGTTCGTACTGTCAACGATATCCTCAATTCGGAACGGCGGTGGCGGCACGTCGCGATGGCCTCCAATCTGCTTGCTTCGCCCCCCCTTTGCTCCTACACATGCCGCTCTCCAACCTTCTTATCCATGGACACAATTTCGCACGAAAGTAACAGCAGCTACCTTCCGGTCGCCGGCGTCTTGGTGGGAGTCATCGCCTTGATCGTGTCGGGAGCCGCTTTGTACAAAGCCAGCTCGGTTGGCAAAAGGATCCCCGACAATCTGCCGGACCGCTTGACCACAGTCGAATCGACGGCGCAGAGCGCCTCTTCGGCGGCGGCCACCGCAAACGCGAATCTGTCCAAGCTTCAATCTTCCGTCCAGTCGGCATTCGAGAATCAGATCGGACCCGCGATCACGAGCTTGCAGGCGTCGGTCACCAAGCTGGAGGACGCAGCCAAGGCCCATACGGCGCCGAAGGTCGTCGCCAAGAAGGGCGAGGCGGCCGTGGCTGGTCCGGGCGAGTATGTCGTCAAGCCTGGTGATACCGGAATGAAGATTTCGCGGGCGACCGGAGTTTCCCTCAGCCAGCTGGAGGCCGCCAACCCCGGCATCAACTGGCGTCGTCTTCATGTCGGCCAGGTGATCAAGACGGGAGCCAAATAGAATCCGGGCAGTTCCGATTTCGCAGAAAGCCTCCTCGACCCGCGGGTCCGGGAGGCTTTTTGTTGGGGAATGGACGAACCTCCCGCCCCCACCTCCCCCGCCCGCTGGGAACGGAAGGGCCGATCCCTGCACGCCGCCTGCCAGGTGTTCGACGTCTGGCATGCCCGCTACCGTCATCCGGGGCGCAACCGCGAGCGCGATTTCGTGGTGATCGACGCACCCGATTGGGTGAACGTGATCGCGCTCACCGCAGCCGGCCGGCTCGTCCTCGTCCGCCAGTTTCGCTTTGGAATCGACGATTTCTCGCTGGAGATTCCCGGCGGGGTCATGGAGCCGGGCGAGGATCCGCTGACCGCCGCCCAGCGCGAGTTGCGGGAGGAAACCGGATACACCGGCCGGCAGGCACGTGTGCTTGGACGCGTGCATCCGAATCCGGCGATCATGGCCAACGCCTGCCACATGATTCTCGTTGAAGGGGTGGAGCCGACCGGCGGCCCGGCGTGGGATCATGACGAGGAGATCGAAGTGTTGACGGCGCCGGTCGACGACGTGCTGGGGTGGGCGCGCGACGGCCGCATCCGGCACGCCCTGGTGCTGGACGCCCTGCTGCTGTTCGAGCCGGTGTGGGATCGCCTGCGGGCGTCGCCCGGCGGCTGATGCCCGGTGGGAACGGGCGGTTGACTAAAAGCCGCGGTGCGATTTTGTGCGTCTGGGCCGAAGGAGGCCGGGAGGCTCTGCCTTTCCGGTGTCCCGGCCAGTTTAAGAGATGACCGCACCCGTCTTCGCCAATGCTCCGGACACGCTCGACCGCGCGTGTGATTCGCGCCTGCCGGCATCGCTCGAGTCGGAGATTCGTGCGATTTACGAGCGGAGCCCGCTGTATCCGGAGCGCTTCCCGCTGCATCGGGCGCCGCTGCGCTGGGCCTGTTATCGCGAGATCCCGGAGTTGACGAAGCAGGTGATCCTACAACGCGGTCACACGTCGTTCTTTGCGGACTACCGGGTCATCGAACGGGGCCTGCAGCAACGCGAGTACGAATATGAGCACACCTCCGGATCCACGGCCGAGCCGATGACCGTGATCATGGAGGACGGCTGGTGGGCGGCCCAGACGCGACGCGCCTATCTGGCACACCCGCGGCTCGCCCCGTTTGTCGACCAACCCGTCCGCCGCGCGGTTCTGGCGCCGGTGGCGTGTTCCAGCAATCTTTGCCCTTACGAGGACCACCCGTTCCCCCACCGGTATTTCGAGGGCACGGTGTACCTCAACCTGACGAGTGACCCCTTCGTGTTTCCCGAAAGCGAGTGGGATCGCATTCTGGTCGAACTTCAGGCGGTGAAACCCGAGTTGCTCGAGGGGGAACCGGTTTACCTGTCGCTGCTCGCCCGGGCGGCCATGAAGCGCAAGGTGCGCCTGCCAAGCCTGCGGGTCGTGATTCTCACCTACGGCAAGGCCAGCCTGCAGCACGGGCGGCGTATTGCCGAGGCGTTCCCGGCGGACCAGGTCGACTTGTACGGCTCGACCGAGGCGGGTTATCTCTTTGTGGGCGACGCGTTCCGCGACAACCTGCGGGTGATCGACGAAAACGCCTTTGTTGAACTCGTGCCGTGGCACGACCTGCCCGAGGTGTTTCAGACGCGGATCACGACGCGGCAGCGCCGGGCCATGCCGCTGCTCCGCTACCATACCGGCGACGTCGTGCGTCGCTTTCCGACCGGCTTCCGCATCCTGGGGCGCGAGCGGGACCTGTACGTGCGTCCGGACGGCGGTTTGGTGGCGGCGAGTGACATCGATTCCGCGCTGCCCGCCGATTTCTCCTGCTGGCACTACTGCCTCGTGCAGACTGGCGAGACCCGTTGGGATTTTCATTATGTGGCCGACCACAACGCCGCGCCGGAGCTGGCCGGCGCGATCGCAGCGGTGCTGGGCGAGGGGGTGCGGGTAAACGCCTTCCGCCGGAAGTTTCTGCGACCCGGCAACAGCGGAAAGTTCGCACTGCTCAAGCCCCTCGGGAAATGACGGGGCGGCAACGACCGCGGACGGTGGGCAAACGTCGTGGCTACTTTCCCCTTGCAGCCGTGCTAATATGCAGCGTTCGAATTTGGCTCGACGACGGCAAAACTTTACTTTCCCCCCGCCCTTTGGTTAACCCGCCGCGCGCCCACCGGCCCCCTGTGCGCCGACAAGCCGCTCTTTTTCTGCATCCATAATCCATCCGATGAATTTCCTTGGCCGCCTTTTCTGCACCTCCATCGGCAAAAAATTCCTCATGGCCGTCACCGGCGCGGTGCTCATCCTTTTCGTCACCGGCCATCTCATCGGAAATCTCCAGATCTTCGAGGCACCGGAGCGGATCAACGGCTACGCGCATTTTCTCCAGAGCCTGGGGCCGGCGTTGTGGGCGGTGCGCGTGATCCTGCTGGCCTGCGTCCTGATTCACATCTGGGCCGCGGTCACGCTCACCATCGACAACTACCAGGCGCGTCCGGAGAAGTACGAATTCAAGCACACGATCCAGGCGACGTTGTCGTCCCGGATGATGCGCTGGACGGGAGTCGTGGTCCTCGCCTTCATCATCTACCATCTCGCCCAGTTCACCATCGGCTGGGCGCAGCCCGGCGACTTCAAGGCCAATCTGCCGGTGTACACGATGGCGGCGACGTTCCACGTCATGGGTTTTCCCGTTGTGAGCAAGGGCCAGCAGGTGCTCGACGTCTACAGCATGGTGTTCCTCGGATTTTCCCACGTCTGGATCGCCTTGTTCTATATCCTCGCGGTGGGATTGCTGAGCTTCCACCTGCTCCACGGCGCGGAGAGCATGTTTCAGACCCTGGGCTGGCGGAGCGGACGATGGGCCGGGCTGCTGCGCAAGCTGGTCACCCTTTATTGCCTGCTCTATTTTCTCGGCAATCTCGCCATTCCCGGCGCCATCCTGACCCGGATGGTCCGGCCGGCCTCCGGAACCTACGCCGCCAAGGTGCTCGCGGCCGCCCCGGCGCCGCGCGTCATCGTCCACCGCTGACCCTTTCCCGCCATGGCCAAACTCGAATCCAGGATTCCGTCGGGCCCGCTTGAGCAAAAGTGGACCAAGCACAAGGCGGAGATCAAACTCGTCAATCCGGCGAACAAGCGGAAATACGAGATCATCGTCGTCGGTGCCGGCCTCGCCGGCGCCTCCGCTGCAGCCACACTCGCCGAGTTGGGCTACCGGGTGAAATGCTTCGTCTTCCACGACAGCCCGCGCCGGGCCCATTCCATCGCGGCTCAGGGCGGCATCAATGCCGCCAAGAATTACCAGAACGACGGCGACAGCGTGTTCCGCCTGTTCTACGACACCGTCAAGGGCGGCGATTTTCGTTCCCGCGAAGCCAACGTCCACCGTCTGGCGGAGGTCTCGGTCAACATCATCGACCAGTGCGTGGCACAAGGCGTGCCGTTTGCCCGGGAATACGGCGGGCTCCTGGCCAACCGCTCCTTTGGCGGCGCCCTGGTGTCGCGCACCTTCTACG
>JBJKRV010000506.1:0-3071 GCA_046704465.1 Opitutaceae bacterium
CCCCCCGCACGGCACGCCGAAACTGGGCGCCCCCGTCCTGGTGGTGTCCGGGACGACCGCACCTTCAAGCCGCGAAGCTTTCCGGCGCCTGGGCTCGCCCGAGTTTCCACGCCTCGGCTCGTCGCCGGCCGGTCACGCCTTGGTTTCGACGGCGGCGTTCCGCGCCTGGGCCGAACAGCTGGGCCGCGATCTGGCGTCGCGAGGCCTCGCCGTGGCCCTGGCACCCGGCCGGATCGATGCGCGGCCCCGGGCGGCGGACGAGATCCGGCGGAAATTTGCCGCCCTGGTCAGGCGGTTGCATGCTCGACGTGACTTCGTCCATGTCGCCGTTGAAGGCGGGTCGACGGCCGCGGCCATCGTCCAGGCGCTCGGCTGGCGCCAACTCTCGGTGATCGGCGCCTGGGCGCCGGGCATTGTCACGTTGCGCCCGTTGCAGGCGCCCCGCTGCCGTCTGACGATCAAGCCCGGCAGCTATCCGTGGCCCGCCATCTGGTGGAAACAGCTCCGGGCCCTTCGCCTCCCCTCATCCCCGTGAGCCAGCCGCCCCCCATTCTCGCCATCACGATGGGCGATGCCGCCGGCACCGGGCCCGAGATCATCACCCGGGCGCTGACCCGGCCCGAAATCCGGGCCTGCTGCCGCCCGCTGGTCATCGGCGACGCCGCGATGATGGAGCGGGCGCGGGGTTACACCGGGGTGGCGGTGGAAATTCGCGGCGTTGCCCGTCCGGAGGACGCGCAGTTCGACGCCGGCACGATCGACGTGCTCGATCTCCACAACCTCGATCTCGAACGGCTTGCTCCCGGCCGCCTCAGCCCGATGGCCGGACACGCGGCCTTCGAGTACATCAAGCTCGCGACCGAGCTCGCCCTGCAGCGACACGCGGCGGCCGTGGTCACGTCCGCGATCAACAAGGCCGCGCTGAACCAGGCCGGGCATCACTACGACGGACACACCGAGATCCTCGCCGATCTCTGCGGCGCCCCGTCGGCCACCATGATGCTGGTCGCGGACCGGCTGCGGGTGAGCCACGTATCCACGCACGTGCCGCTGCGGGTCGCGATCGAGCGCGTGCGTCCGGAGCGGATCCTTGAAGTGCTCCGGCTTACGGATGCGGCGGTGCGGCGTCTCGGAGTCCCCCGGCCGCGCCTGGCGGTGGCCGGGCTCAATCCGCATGCGGGTGAAAACGGCCTGTTCGGCGACGAGGAGACCCGCCTCATCGCCCCGGCGATTGCCGCGGCGCAGGCGGCCGGGCTCGATGCCTCCGGCCCGTATCCCGGCGATACCGTCTTCTTCCGCACCCTGCAGGGAGAGTTCGACGCCGCTGTTGCGATGTATCACGACCAGGGGCACGTCGCGGCCAAGATGCTCGGCATCTGGCGCGGGGTGAATGTGACCCTCGGCCTGCCGATCATCCGCACCTCCGTCGAGCACGGCACCAATTTCGACCTCGCCGGCACCGGCCGGTCCGATCCCCGCAGCCTGGTCGAGGCCATCAAACTCGCGGCGGCGATGGCGGAGGACCACCCCAGTGCCAGGTAGCGTGGGCCCGGCATCTGTGGCCGGGCGCTCGTGAGTATCAATTTCCAATGACCCGGGACCTATGACCGCCCGCCTCTGGTTCCGGTCGCGCCTTTTTCGTTCCCGGCCTTTCTTTCGCTCCCTTTTCGGTTCAAGTTCCCGCACCGCACGGTCCCAACCCCGCGTGAAACTCCATGGCTAATCTGCGCTGGCTCGATCTGATTGTGATTCTCCTCTACCTGGGGGTCGTCACGGTGATCGGCTGGCGCTGTTCCCGTCGCCAGAAGTCGACCGAGGCCTATTTTGTGGCCGAACGGTCGGTTCCCCACTGGGCGATGGCATTCTCCTTTTTCGCCACGCTGATCAGCAGCATCACCTTCATCGCCTATCCGGGGTCCTCCTTTGCGGACAACTGGCACAACCTCGTGCCCGGCTTCATGGTGGTCGGCGTACTCCTGCTGGTCGGCACTGTCGTCATCCCGTTTTATCGCCAGGCGGTCGGCATCAGCGCCTACGAGTATTTCGGCCGGCGGTTCGGCTACGGCGCACAGGCCTACACCGCGCTCGGCTTCTCCCTCGGTCACTTCTCCAAGATGGGCTTCGTGGTCTACCTGCTGGCCCTGACGATCCACAGCATGACCGGCTGGAACCTGATCACCGTCATCGTCGTCGCCGGCGTCGTCACCATCTTCTACACTCTGCTGGGTGGCCTCGAGGCGGTGATCTGGACGGAGGTCCTGCAGGGCATCGTCATGTGGATCGGCGTCTTCGTCTGCCTGGGCTTCCTGTTCTTCCTGACTCCCGGCGGTCCGGCGGCCGCGTTCCATCTCGCCTGGGTCCACCACAAGTTCAGCCTGGGCAGCTGGCACCCGGGCTTCGCGCCCAAGACGGTCTGGGTCATGGCGCTCTACGGCTTCTTCTGGTACCTGCAGACCTACACCGGCGACCAGACGATCGTGCAGCGGTATCTGGTCGCGCGCTCCGACCGCGAGGCCCTCAAGGGGATCGCCATCGGCGCCTTGATGTGCCTGCCGGTCTGGACGCTGTTCATGCTGATCGGCACCCTCGTGTGGGCGTACTACCGCCTCTCCCATGCCGCCCTCCCGGCGTTCATCGGTAACTCGGACCAGGTGTTCCCCTATTTCCTCACCACCCGGATTCCGGCCGGTTTCGCGGGATTGTTCATGGCCGCCCTCCTGGCGGCCGGCATGTCCACCCTCGCCTCCGATCTGAACTGCCTTGCCGCCGTCGGGGTCAAGGACGCCTACGGCAAGCTGCGGCCCGCCGCGACGGAGCGGCAGAAGCTGCGGGTCGGAAAATTGATCGTGGCCGTCTGCGGCCTCGCCGCCATTGGCGTGGCGATCGTCATCGCCCTCGCCGGCGAGCGCACGCTCACGCTCTACTTCAAGGTGTCGTCGATCCTCACCGGCGGCATCGCCGGTCTCTTCGTCCTCGCTTTTCTCAGTCCCCGCGCGAACAAGGGCGGCGCCTGGGTGGGCATCATCGCGTGCCTGCTGTTCACGGCCTGGGGCATCCTGACCGACCAGAAG
>JBJKRV010000507.1:0-8967 GCA_046704465.1 Opitutaceae bacterium
ACCGTCAATCGAACTCCGCCGCCAGGCCCGGCTCCCGCCAGTGTGTCACCAGGCGCGGGATCATGTGGGGCAGGACGCGCTGCTCCGACAGCGGCGGCAGGTCGTCCGGGTCGAAGAACCCGATCTCGGACGTCTCCGCGCTGGGGCGGGCCGCGCCGCCGGTCACCCGGCAGACGAAATAGATCTTGTAGATCGAGAAGAGATTGTCGTTGCCGGGCGGGTGCCGGTCGAGGTCGAGCACCGCGGCGAGCTTGACCGCGGCGACGTCGAAGCCGCTCTCCTCCTTCACCTCGCGCACCGCGCATTGCGCCGGAGTCTCGCCCAAATCCTGGCAGCCACCGGGCAGCGCCCAGCGGCCGTTGTCGCTGCGCTTCACGAGCAGGACGGGGTTCGCGGCGTCGACCACGAACACATCGCATCCCACCAGAGGTGTGACCGGCTTCGGCATGACGGCGGCGCGCCATCCTCATCGCCCAAGCCTGCTTGTCGAGCAGACAGATCCGACGGCGACTGCGAGCACCTTTCGGGGGGGCCGCCCCTCCCATCCGCCACGCCGTGGGCCACCTTGGGCGGCACCAGCGTCCCGATCTTGTGTCAGAAGGCACAGTCCTCCCCGGACCCGTTACCCGCCGAGAATCATGCGCACCCCGATCACGATCGTGTTTGCCGTCTGCGCGGTGTCCGCGGCCCTGGCGGACGACGCCAAGCCGGTGCACGTGACCGAACATCCCGAGCTTCGGGCGCTGCTCGGCACGGATTACCATTTCGTCGCCAAGCCGAAAGCCAAAGCAGTCCCCGCGCCGGTGTGGTCGACGCATGCGACCATGGCCGACATGCCGCCGCCGGCGTTTGAAGGTCCGAAGGTGGTGAAAATGGCGCCGATGATCGTCCGTGGCGACCGGGCCGTCCGGGCGATGGACGCGGCGGTGCGGGCTCAGGTGGCGCGGGCCAGGGTTGAGCAGAGTTACCGGCGCCTCGGCATCGGCGTTCACCCCCTGCGCCTGTGGAAGACGCATCTGCCGATCTACGTGGTAACCGTTTTTGATATCCCGATCAGTATCGGGATTTCGTGGTGACCGGCTGCTGACAAGACTCCAGTTGGCCGAAAGCGGCTCAAAACGCCCAGAGACCTTCGGTGATCGCGGCCGCGTGAACGTCCAACCGGCCGTCACCACGAAAAGCTCAGGAAGGTCCAGCGCTTGCGGACGGGATCATAATGCGATCCCAGATCGGTCGTGACGCGCCGCCCGACCTGGCGGTAGATCGTTCCGCCGCTCACCCAATCGAACGGCTGCAGTTTCGGGAGCGGCTGCAGGGTGCTCCCGGGCGGCGGCAACCGCGTGGCATAGACGTGCAGCGGCCCCATGATCTAGGACCCGTGGTTCGCGCCCCCCGAGATCGGCTGGTTCGCCGGGACCGTCGCCTTCCCTGGGGTTGAGGTCGGGGCCGGAGCGCCAGCTTTTCCGGGCCCGGCTCCGGGATGGTAGGCGAAAGGAGCCAGAATCACATTCCGCATCTGCGCTGAATCCCCGCCCTCCGTCCCCGCGGCATAGGCCCCGGCGGAAAGGCTGAGAGAGAGGAGCAGAATCGTGGTCGGCCTGGGCATCGCGTGGCACGGGGTAATTGACGGTGGACGTTACCTCATTCGACTCGCAACGCGGCGATGGGATCCACCCCAATCGCCCGCCGCGCCGGGGACAACGGTCCCGGAAACTTGCGGAACGGCAACGAAAACAGCATGTTCCTCCGCGATGAATGCGTTCCTGGTCAAACCCCGCGGCGGACGATTGGTTCCCCTCCTCCCCGCCGCCCTGTTCCTTGGATTGTGCCTCGCGCCCCTGGCGCGGCCGGCCCGCGCCGCCGACGCCGGCGGTTTCTACCTGAAGCCCGGCGACCGCGTCTGCTTCTACGGCGACAGCATCACCGAGCAGCGCTTCTACGGCATGGACGTCGAGACGTACGTCCGCACCCGCTTCCCCGATCTGCAGGTTGAGTTCGTCAACTCCGGTGTCGGGGGCGACAAGGTCACCGGCGGCTGGGCCGGGCACATCGATCTGCGGCTGGAGCGCGACGTGTTCCCGTTCAAGCCCAACGTGGTCACGATCATGCTGGGCATGAACGACGCGAAATACCGCCCCTTCGACGCCGGGATCTTCGAGACGTACAAGCAGGGCTACGAACATATCATCGAGTCCCTGCAGGCGCACCTTCCCGGGGTCCGGATTGTGCTCATCCAGCCCACGCCGTACGACGACGTGACGAAGGCGCCGAATTTTCCCGGCGGCTACAACGCCGTGCTGCTGCGCTACGCGGCCTTCGTGCGCCAGCTCGCGGCCGAGCACCACCTGATGTGCGTGGACTTCATGAACCCGCTGCTGAACGTGCTGACCAAGGCGCAGGCGGAGGATCCCAAGCTGGCGGGCGAGGTCATTCCCGGCCGGATCCATCCGTCGGCGGTCGGCGAGCTGGTCATGGCGCAGGCGCTGCTGCAGGCCTGGCACGCGCCGGCCGACGTGACCTCCGTGACGATCGACGCCGCGGGCAGCCGCGTGGTGCAGGCAGAAGGCACCGCGGTGACCGGACTGGCCGCCAGCCAGGGCGGTCTGTCGTGGACCCAGGCCGACCGGTGCCTGCCCTTCCCGATCCTCGGCCTGCATGACAAGTGGTGGCAGTTCCCGCCCACGGAACGCGATTGGGGTTCACTCTCCTTCTTCACGCCCGCCCCCAAGCCGAAGTGGGACGAGACCGAGCCCGCATCGGCGATGATTGTCCGCCTCTCCGGTTTCTACGGCGCCCTCGACCAGGAGCCCCTGAAGGTCACGGGTCTGAGCACCGGCGATTACGAACTAAAGATCAACGGCCACCCGGTCGGCACCTTCAGTGCGGGACAACTGGCCGCGGGTGTGAACCTGGCGGAGTGCCACACGCCGATGCTCGACCAGGCTTACGGGGTGCTCGATCTGGTGTGGAAACAGGTCGCGTGGCGTTTCTTCGCGTGGCGCGGCATCCAGACCCAGTTGTCCTTCGATCACGATCCCGCCGTCCAAAAGGCCGCCAACGCGTTGATCGCCGCCCTCGAGGCCCAGAAGGCCCGCATCGTGCAGAAGGGATATGCCGCCGCCCGGCCCCAGCCGACGCATTATGAACTGACGCCGGTCAAGATGTGAGGGTGAAAGCGAAGATCGTGCAGGGCGGCATCGCTGAATGCCGCCCGGCAAGCAGGCTGCCACCCACGGCTACGCCACCGGATTCTCGAGCACGCCGATGCCGTCGATCTCGACGCATACCGTGTCCCCCGGCCGGAGCCAGACCGGCGGCCGGCCGCATCATCGGCCGGCGGACGCAGGCAGCAGTTCCCGCACCGCCTGCATCAGCGCATCCGGGCTCACCATGTCGCCATCCATGTAGATCTTCCGCACGCGGCCCTGCGGATCGACGATCTCGATCACGTCGTTGTGCACGATGTCGTAGTTCACGTGCGCCCGCGCCGCCAGGTCGTTCTCGACGTCCGGTTGCTGGATGGACGGGCCCGCCGCGGCCTCGCGGGCCTCTTCGGCGTTGGTCACCCGGTGGTAGCTCACGTGAAATCCGTCCGTCACCACGCGCCGGATCTCGGCCGGGGATCCGGTCAGGTACTGCCAGTGGAGATCCTGCGGATTCCAGCCGTATTGCTGCAGAAAGGCGCTCATCTGCCGGGGGCCGGTGCCGGCCGGGTCGACGTTGAAGGTCACCAGTTGGACGCGATCCGTGAGCCCGGCCGGCTCCACGGTCTGGGTCATGAAGTTCGTCAGGTGCGCCGCAATCAGGGGGCAGATCGTCGTGCAATAAGGAAAAAGAAACGAGACCACCTGCACCCGGCCGCGGAGTTGCGACGACTTCACGGTCTGGCCGAGTTGATTGGTGAGCGTGTAATCCGGCGCCGCCCCGAGATCCGGCAGCGCCGGGCGCCCCGGAGCCCTGGTCCCACGGCCCCAACGAAAACCGATCGCCACCGCCAGCGCGACCAACAGAGCCAACGCGGTCCACCGCAACACACGCAGAAGAGTCATCACCGACATTGATTTCACAAGGAGGCCCGGCCGGCAAGACGGCCCACCCTCTTTCCCTTTGAAACCCTACCGGCTGGGTGCCGGGTGCGCTCCTTCCGATTCTGCCCGTGCCAGACGCCCAGCAACGAGCCGGAGGCTCAGATGAAGTCTCCCGGAGGCTGCGCCTCGTTTTTCTGTTGCTTGAGCAGATCTTCAGCCCGCTGCCGCAGGGTCCCGGCCCGCTCCTGGCGGATCAGTTCGTCCATTTCCGGGACGGAGACGCCCGGCTCCTTCTTCTGGATCTGACGATAGGCCCTGATCGCGGCCAACCAGCCGCGGTAGGGATCGTCGTCCGGCCGACCCTTCTGCAGTTGCGATTTGATGTCGCCGCCGAAGTACGCCGCCATCAACAGGGCCCGGATGCGGGCGTCCGACTCGGAGACTTCCGTCCGGACCCAGGGCAGGGTTTCCGGGCCGATGATGAGAAGCACGTCGTTGCTCTCGCGGCCAAAGCGCGTCACGGTGACCGCCGCCTGCAGGGCGCCGGGCCCGGTGATGTCGTTCTCCAGCACGGCGATGGCCGCCAGGACGTCGTGACGCGAAATGGTTTGCGCCTTCAAGCCGGCCCCGGCCAGCAACGCGAGCAGGACCAAACCCGCATTTCTGAATTGAGTGATCATGATCGCCGCTAGACCGGACATACTAGGCGCCGAGCGCCCCGTTGCAAGCAACCCGCCGCACCGGGGAGGCCGGGACGGCGCCCGGCGCCCCTTTTAACGTGCGTCGGCGGATGCGTTGGTCCATCCATGCGGCGATGAGAAATCCCGAGCATGCGCGCGCCGTGGGCCTGATGGCCTCCGCCGCCCTTTGCTGGAGCCTCGGCGGCCTGCTCATCAAGACGGTGGCGTGGTCGCCACTGGCGGTCGCGGGCGGACGCGGTTTCATTGCCGCCGCCTTCCTCGCGGTCTTCGCGCCGCGTTTTCGCTTCACCTGGTCGGCGGCGCAAATCGGCGGCGCCGTGGCCTACGCCGCCACGACCGTCCTGTTTGTCACCGCCAACAAGCTCACCACCGCCGCCAACGCCATCCTGCTCCAGTACACCGCGCCGGTCTGGATCGCGCTCTTCGGGGCCTGGTTTCTCGGTGAACCGGCGACGCGCGCCGACTGGGCGACGATCGTCGTCGTGTTCGGCGGCATGGCGCTGTTCTTCTGCGACAACCTCCGGTTTCAGGGCGTCGAGGGCAATCTGGTCGCCCTGGCCAGCGGGGTGGCGTTTGCGGCGATGACGATGCTGTTGCGCAAGCAAAAGGACACCTCGGCGGTGGAATCGATTTTTCTCGGCGACCTGCTGGCGGGAGTCATCGGGCTTCCATTCATGCTGAACGGCGGCCCGCTGCCCCACGCCGTCGGCTGGGCGGCCCTGGCCCTGCTCGGCACCGTGCAGCTGGGTTTGTCCTATCTGCTCTACGCGCGGGCCATCCGCCACGTCACCGCCCTCGAGGCCGTGCTCATCCCGGTGCTCGAGCCGATCCTCAATCCAGTCTGGGTGCTGCTCTTCCTCGGTGAACGCCCGGGACGTTACGCCCTGGCCGGCGGCGTCGTCGTCCTGACCGCCGTGACCTTGCGCACGCTGCACAGCCTGCGTCCCACCCCGTCGCCGCTGCCTCCGCCGGCCGCCGTCTGATTCCATCGCCTCCGCGCACATGCCGGCTCCCCCGCCCTCGGTCGCTGAAACCGTCGTTTTGCTGCACGGGATTGCGATGCCGGCGGCGGCGATGCGGCGGCTGGCCGGGGCCCTGCGCGCGGACGGTTTCCGGGTGATCAACCTCGCCTATCCCTGGCGCCGCCTGAGCCTCGATGTCCTCGCCCGCGAATACCTGCCCGCCCGGTTGCAGGCCGCCGGCGGCGAGGAGGCCGCACGCCTGCATTTCGTGGGGCATTCGATGGGGGCGATCCTCGTGCGCCGCTATCTCGGAGAACACCGGCCGGCAAATCTCGGCCGAGTCGTGCTGTTGGGGCCGCCGAATGCCGGCAGTGTGGTGGCCGACCGGCTCAGCCGCCGCGCGCCGCTTCGCTGGCTCCTGGGGCCAAACCTTCTCCTGCTCCGCACCGACGCGGCTGGCGGCTCCGCAGCGCCCCCGGCCCCGCCCGACTGCGACGTGGGCGTCATCGCCGGAACCGCGAGTCTCCATCCGGTCTTCTCGCGCTGGCTTCGGGGTGAAAACGACGGCGTGGTCAGCGTGGAGTCGGCCCGCCTTCCCGGCGCGCGCGCCTTCGTCGTCGTCCCCCATTCCCACTCCGGCATGCTCTGGCGCCGCGCCGTCGCGGCCCAGGTCATCACATTCCTGCGTCACGGTCGTTTTGCCTAGGGGGCCGCAGGATTCCGCGCCGACAACACGCCCCTCCACTGGATCAGAACGTTCGCCCCGGTGATCAGGGCGCCGCCGAGCAGAAGACGCGAAGTCACGGTCTCGTTCGGATAGGCGAAGCCGGCCCAGGCGGAAAACCACCCCGGCAGAAAGAGCGCGAGCACGGAGGCGAACACCGGTTCCAGACAGTAGATCAGACCGGCCTCGGTCGCGGAGATCTTGGGCTGCCACGTGTTCATGAGCGTGAAGGCGGCGACGGTGCAGAACCCGGTCAGCAGCAGCGTGAGGCCCAGCCACGATCCGGACACAAACAGCCGCGGCACATCGCCGGCATGCGGTGCCAGGATCTCGGCCCCGAGGAGGAACAGCACCGCCTCCAGCACGAACATCACGAATGTCACCGGGACCGGGCGGTTGCCCGCAAATTCACGGCGATCCAGCCACAGGATTTGTCCCATGAAGAACAGCGAGCTGATCAGCGTCTCGACTTCGCCGCGGCCGAATCGAAAGTGCCGCCAGTCAAACCGGCCCAGTATCGCCACGCCGGCCAACACCATCACGCAACTCCACCAGACCACGGCCGGCGGTCGCCGCCGGCGGCGCAGGGCCACCCAGACCGGAATCAAGATTGCATACACCTGGGTCAGGAAGGCCGAGGTCGATGCGGAGGTGAACTGCAGCCCGTCGTTCTGAAACAACATGCCGGCCGAGGCGAATAATCCGAGCCCGACGGCCTGACGCACCTCGCTGCGGGTCAGGCGGAGCAGCGCCCCGCGCTGCCACGCCGCCAGCACCACGGCGGCCAGCACAAAACGCGGCGCGATCGTGCAGACGGTGACGAACCAGGTGCCGCTGCCCGGCAGCACCTGCTGATGGGCGAAGGCGATCGCCTTGATCAACGGAAAGCTCAGCGCCCAGAACAGATTCGCCAGCACCAGCATCGACAAGGCGCGGACATGCGGAGCGGAGCGGGAGGCGGGCAACATGGCGGGACAGTCGCGCGCAGCGTACCGCGCCGGTCCACCTCTCCAAGCCCAAACCCGGACCAACCGACCCGGGCTCAGGCTCCACCGGCGGGCCGGGCCAGCGCGCGGCGCAGGGACCGTTCGAAATCCGCCAGCTTGAAGGGTGCGGTCAGACAATCGTTGACTCCACCCACGACGGTCAGGACCCGACGCGCTTCCGCGATGTCGCCGGCGATCGCGGTGATCCAGACATCCCGATTCCTCGCGCCGGCCCGCCCGTGTCGGATCTGTTCAATCACCGCCAATCCATCCATCTCCGGCAGGTGGAGGTCGAGCAGGACCAGATCGTAGGTGCCCCGATCCAATCGTGAGAGGGCGATGCGGCCGTCCTCGGCCAGGTCCCAGTGGCAGCCCAGGTTCTCCAGCATCTTCTGAATGAGCCGTTGGTTCACCGGATTGCCCTCCACCAGCAAGGCACGGAGGCCCAGATCGCCCCCCGGAGAAGGCGCCGACAGGGGCGGGGTGTCCTCCCCTGGCGCCAGACTGCCGTCCAGGAGCAGGCCCAGGGCCCGGTGGCGCGCCGGCTTCCGCAGAAACGCCCGGAATTGTCCGCCCAGCGAGTCGCGGCCGGACGGAGGGAATCCCACGGGAATGAGGCCAACCATGGGACGGGCGGACAGCTCGGGCCGTTGCGTCAACAACTGGCGCCAGGCTTCGACCTCCCCGGCGGTCAGGTCGACGACCGCGAGGTCCCAGGCCTCCGCCGCCAGCGAGCTGGCCGTACACTCCACCACGCGGGCCCCCCAGCCCGCGGCCAATACTCCAAGTTCCCGGCCGAGTGCCGGTGAGGAGGAGACGATCGCCAGCGTGCGGCCCGCCAGCCTTGCCGGGGCCGGTTCGCCCGCCCCGGGCACTTCGTCGACAACGATCGTGAACGCCGCCGCCGTTCCCTTGCCGACCTCGCTTTCCACCGTGATCTCGCCATGCATCATTTGCACCAGGCTCTGGCTGATCACCAGGCCCAGACCGGCGCCGCTGAACTTCCGGGTGCTGGTCGAGTCAACCTGGCTGAAGGGCTTGAACAGCCGGCTCCGCCCCTCCGGCGTGATGCCGATTCCCGTGTCGCGCACCGTGAAGGTGAGGGCCCAACTGGCGGGCGAGGCGCCGTCCGGACCGGTCCGGGCCGGCGCCCGCAGCCTTGCCTCCACCGTCACGGCCACCTCTCCGGACCGGGTGAATTTGACGGCGTTGCTCACGAGGTTTGACAGCACCTGCCGGAGGCGGCCGGGATCGGCCAGCACCGCCGGGGGGACTCCGGCCGCCCCGTGCAGCAACTCAAGGCGCTTTTCCGCCGCCCGCGCCGCGAATTCCTCCAGGACCGATTCGACGCATTCGAGCACGCTGCACGGCCGGGGCTCGAGGCTGACGCGACCCGCGTCCAGCCGCGAGTAATCCAGCACGTCACTGGTGAGCTGCAGCAGCACCTCCCCGCTGGAGCGAACCGACAACAGGCACTCGCGTTGGTCGGAATTGAGCGGCGTGTCGAGCAACAGATCGGCGAAGCCGATGATGCCGTTGAGCGGCGTGCGCAGCTCGTGGCTCATC
>JBJKRV010000508.1:0-5088 GCA_046704465.1 Opitutaceae bacterium
CGACAGGGCAGCCTCGACCTCGACATGCCCGAGGTGAAAATCTTCGTCGACCCCCAGGGCTACGCCGACCGGCTCGAGCGCATCGAACAGGATGAGAGCCACCAACTCATCGAGGAATTCATGCTGGCGGCCAACGAGGCGGTCGCCCGCCTCACCCGCCGGCAGCGCCTGCCGTCGCTCTACCGCGTGCACGACGAGCCGGATGAGGAAAAGCTGCAGGAGTACCGCCAGCTCCTGGCCACCTTCGGCGTCACCGTCGGCGATCTCACCCGCCGCGAGGAGGTCGTCAAGCTGCTGCAGATTCTGAAGCGCCATCCCCAGGGCTACACGCTGCGCACCCAACTCCTGCGGAGCTTGCGCAAAGCCTGCTACCGGGCGTCACCCGACGGCCACTACGGTCTGGCGAAGAAGGACTACACGCATTTCACCTCGCCCATCCGCCGCTACTCGGACCTCGTGGTGCACCGGGTGGTGGGGCAATACCTCGCCGGGAATTCCGGCCGCCCGGGCCCCTCGCGGACGGCTGCCGCCGCAGGAGCGCCGTTCCGCGCCACTCCGGCCCGGATGGAGAGTCTGGCCGAGCATCTGAGCCTCACCGAGATCAACAGCACCGAGGCCGAGCGCGAATCCCAGAAGGTCAAGCTCCTGGAGTTTTTCGAACGCGAGCTGACGAAGAAAAAGCGTACGGCATTCGACGCGGTCATCACCGATGTCCGCAACCACGGGCTGTTCGTGGAGTTGCCGGACGCGATGACCTTCGGATTGGTGCACCTGTCGACCCTGCGCGACGACCTCTACCTTCTGAACAATGCCGGCACGGCCCTGATCGGCCGGCGCACCCACCGCCGGCTCGAACTCGGCCAGAAGGTCCGCGTCGTCACCGAACGCGTCGACCGCTTCAAACGCCAGATCGACTTCCGGCTCAGCGCCTGATTCCGCGGGTCGCGGTGCGGCCTGCGGACCACGGGATGCCCCCGGTCGCGCCTCAGGACGAAACCGCCTCGGCGGGCATGTCGCCGCCCGGACGCCCTACTTGCCCTTGGGGGCTTTCGGCGCCTGGTGCTTCAGCAATGAGCCGGTGACGACGAACTTCTCGAGCTGCACCGTGGCGCTTGACGGGTCGGCGGTCTGATGGGCGACGATGATCCGGCCCGGCCGTCCGCTGACGTTGCCGTGGCCGGTCAACATGGGCCGGCTGGGGTCGACCTTGGCGAAGCCGGTGCCGGCCAGGGCCAGCCCGACGATGACTGCGAGTATTTTTTTCATGGTAGTGGTTGTGATCGAGTGTACGCGCTGCCGGGTCAATGGACGCTCACGAGCTTGATGGTCTCCCGGTTCGGGTAATCGGCGATCTTCGTGTACGCCCCGCTCTGGGCTTCCACGATCCAGGGGCCTTCGTCGGTGAGCACGAAAATGACGCAGTGATTTTCCTTGCTGGCATCGAGTCCGCCAAAGGGCTTGCCCTGCCAGACAATCACCGTGGCGACGGCGGGCGTGTGCGCGTGAACATCCATGGCGGAGAGGCTCAGCATCAAGCGGCATACCAGGGCGAAGCCGCTGCACGTCCCGGCCGTGTCGTCCTCCGGGATCCGGTCTCTCCAGAACGTCTTCATCTGCTCCTTTAGCGCCGGCAGAAACTGGCGCCGCATCCACCTCGCCGACATCACCTCGTACTCGCTGCTCTCCAGGGGCGACACCCACACGTTGGGCGGCAAGGTGCGGTCGAATATTTCCCACAATTGATCCGCTGTCACCGTCTTGCCCGTCGGCATGCCCTCCGGCGAGGAGACATACAGGTCGGCCCGGCCCGGCACCGCCGCCAGCGCCAGAATCACCGCCATCCCGAGGGCCCGTCGCATCCGTCCCACCTGGAGAAACGATCGGCCTCCGACGCCCGCCGATGCGGGCGGTCGGGCCGGCGCTTCGGGGGCGCCGGTACCCGGAATGAAAACCGAGTGCATGACCCCAACCAGAGCCTTGCCCGCGCCAACGGCGAGCTTGAGGGCGTCAACGTCTCCTCCGAGGCGCCATCGACTCACCCGGCCCAACGCGCCCACCGCGGTTCCGCCGCTCGCGGCCCGGCCTTTGCCGCGCGCCCCGCCAGGGTGGCGGGCGGTCCCGGTGTCTGGCTGCAATCCAAGGTGATTCTAGATCAGGCGCGATTTGATCCGTTCGTAGCGTGACCTCCCGACCGGCAGGCGGAGCCCGTTCCGCAGTTCGGCGAAGTAACGGCTGCCCCGACGGACGACGAGCCGGGAGATCATGGGAAAGCGCACCAGATAGGATTTATGGATGCGCACGAAAGTTGGCGGCAGCGTGGTTTCGAGGTGACCGAGGCATTTGTCATAAAAGCTCCGCTGCCCGTTGGTCAGCACGAGTTCGGAGTATTTGTCCGCCCCCTCGACGTACAGGAGGTCGCTCAGGGGAACCAGGTCGATTCGCCCCATGCGGCGCACCGCCAGGTAAAGCTCAGGCACGTCGCCGGGCCCGGC
Source organism: Opitutaceae bacterium (assembly GCA_046704465.1). Taxonomy (GTDB): domain Bacteria; phylum Verrucomicrobiota; class Verrucomicrobiia; order Opitutales; family Opitutaceae; genus Fen-1467. The sequence goes on from JBJKRV010000508.1 coordinate 2,493, forward strand.
CTGCCGGCCGGCCCGGTCCAGGGCCAGGGCCAACCGGTCGCGGGTGACCGGCTTGGGCACAAAATCGAGCACGCCGTGCTCGAAGGCGCGGATCGACAGCTCGGGGTTCGCGGAGATGACGATCGGTCGGAACGCCCGGTTGGTGCGCGGGGCCGGCAGTTCGAATCCCTCGTTCGCCATCAGGTCGGGATCGAGCAACACGACGTCAAAGGCCGCCGATTCCATCAGGCCGCAGGCGGTCCGAATCGAGTCGGCGGCGGCCAGATGCGTCAACCGCGGCCCAAGGATGGCGCGGCATTGCTGCTCCAACTGAAGCGCTGCCTGCGAATCATTCACGACCAGAAGGATTCTCATATGACCTCCTTGCCACTGCGGTCATGGCGACTTTCCGGCCGGAGTTTCGGCCGGACGGGAGAAGAAATGGGCATGCCCCCTGAAACGCCGGCCGGATGCCCGATCTTTCAAAAATGATGCTGCGACTCCGGGTTTTCATCGTCGGGGGGTCAGTTGGAGGCGTAGCTGGCTCGGCCACGGACCGATGCGAGCAAAGTGCCCCGGCTCCCGGTCGAGCCGGCGCGCACGGCGTCCACGTGGTAGCCGAGCCGGATCGCGACCGCGGCGACGACCTTCGTATTGTCGGGGCATGCGCACTCGGCGACGGCCGTGCCATGCAGCGGCTCATAATCCGCGATCTCACGGTCGGATGGGCGGAAGAAGACCACCGGCAGTTCACGCCGGCCGCATTTCACCCAGAAGACGGACGCCCGACCCGGCACCATCCGGGCGACGACGGCGACCGCGCGGGATCGCTCCGCGGGTGACATCTCCGTCGGTGGCGCCGGCTGCCGGGTGGCGCTCCGCTCACGGATTAGCCTCGCTGAATGCCTGTCCTACACGTTCGCCGCGCGGTCGGCGAGCTGGTCCGGGTCCGGGTATGCGCCGACCTCCCGGTCCAGCGCAAAGACGCCGTAATATTCGTCCCGGCCCCACCACTCTCCCCGCCAACTGACCAAGGCGATGGTGTGCGACCAACGAACCGTGTTCGCATTGCGCCTGACCATCACCAGCGGCACTCCGCGTTCGCCGGGGAACTCAGCCTGAAACCGGGCCAGGAAGGCGATCGTCGAGACGTAGCAGCCGTTCGCCACATGCTCCTGGTCCGGATAAGCAGGCGGTTCCTGCAGCGCGACATCTGCCGGACGACCTGCGGCGTCGACTGGCGCGGCCGGGACGCTGGGTGTGACGGCGAGAACGAGGACGAAGAGCAGAGCCCCAAGGCGGAAGTCCCATGGCTCGCGGCAGGACCCGGAAAGTGTCGGCCTTTGCATCCCGACGAAACGCGGGACTGCCGCGCGATCTTTCAAAAATCGTCGCTGGTTCGCCCTTTCCTCCTCCGGGGCTTGAGGATCGGCTCCCCCGCCCCGGGGCCGCGGCGGCCTCCCATTCAGAGAACCATGGGTCGCCTGGAAACGGTGCGAATAAGGATTCCTGCGCCCCGCGGTTTTTGTTACAGAGGGAACACGTCCAGCCCACGGCCTGCCATGAAACCCTCGCGGCCAGAAACGGTTTCAACCCTGCGCACCCGCCCCAGCCTGCTTCTCCGCATGCGGTCGTGGGAGGACGCCACGAGCTGGACGGAGTTCAACCGGCTTTACCGGAAGCTCATCTATGGCCTCGCGCGCCGGTCCGGATTGCAGCATGCGGACGCCGAGGACGTGACCCAGGACGTGCTCAAGCGGGTGGCCGAGACAATCCACACGTTCGAATCGGACCCCAACCGCGGGACGTTCCGCGGCTGGCTGATGAATCTCACGCGGTGGCGCATTGCCGACAAGTTCGCCAGCCGGCCCCCGGGCGAATACCACCGCATTCGCCAGCACGACGACACGGGGCTGCGCACCGCGACCATCGAACGCGTTCCCGACCGCCCCGAAGAGGACCGCGAATGGGACGAGGAATGGCAGCGACACCTGCTCGAGGCCGGGTGCGAACGGCTCGCCCGCCGGGTGAAGGCGCGCCACTACCAGGTATTCGACCTTTACGTCCGCCAGCAGTGGCCGGCGTTGAAGGTGGCCCGCGAACTGAGGATCACCCCGGCCGCAGTCTATCTGGTCAGCCACCGCCTGACCAAGCAGCTCAAGGCCGAGGTCGACATCCTGAAGCAGCGGCTTGGGTGAGAAGATCGACGGTGACGCGGCTCCGCCGCCACCGCGGACCACTTGTCCCTAAAGCGGCTCGCTGTTCTTCGGGTCGTTGAGCAGCGCCTGAAATCCCGGATCGGCGCGCACCGGATCCCAGTCGGGCTCGACCTGCAGCATCGGGACGGTCAGCCCGCCCGGCACGCGCAGCAGTTGCGCCAGCAGCGCGACGCACTCCCGCGGCCGCTGGCAGGTGGCGTAGAGTCTCGCCAGCGCCGCCTCGCGCTCCCAGCGGTCGCCCTGCTGGTCGGAAATGCGCCTCCCTTCGACAAAACGCCGCCCGGCGGCGACAGCCTCCTCAGGCTTTCCCGCCATCGCGAGCGCCCAGGCCAGCCGGCCGTCCTTCGCCGAACTGTCGTAGCCGTCACCTCCCTGCGGTTGGCCGGCCGACGCCAGGG
>JBJKRV010000509.1:0-2806 GCA_046704465.1 Opitutaceae bacterium
ACATTCTGAGTCAGCGCCTCGAAACTGTGCTGCACAGCGTGGCTTTCCTGGAATACGTCGAGTCGGTGCGCTCGGGCCGGGCCGACCCACAGCACGAGATCGAATTCGTTGAAGAGGATGGCTCGGTCTGGCTTGAGGTCACCGGCACCATCGTGGCGCCGTTGGCCGGACCTCCCGGCTCCTGGGCGCTGTTCGTGCTCCATGATATAACCACGCAGAAGAGGCTCGAGGCCATCCGTAAGGATTTTGTCGCCAATGTCTCCCACGAATTGCGTACTCCGCTCAGCATCATCAAAGGCTATATCGAGACTCTCACGGACAGTCATCGCGACATGCCTTTGCCGGACCGCGACCGTTTTCTACGAACGATCCAGAAGCACACTGAACGTCTGAATTCCCTCGTGGAGGATCTCCTCACGCTCTCCCGGCTTGAGTCCAGCAACCCCGGTCTGCGCCGCGAACCGACCGCTCTGGCAGATCTGCTCACCGGGTTGATGGATGATATTCGGGGCCGGGCCGCCGCCAGCGGACACGTTCTCTCCTTCGCCATCGACCCGGAGATCGGACAAATCTTCGTCGATCCGTTGAAGATCAGCCAAGTCTGCGGGAATCTGCTCGACAACGCACTCAAGTACACGCCCCGGGGTTCCCGAATAGAAATCAACGCGCGCCAGCTTGAGTCCGAAGTGGAGGTATGTGTTCGTGACAACGGCCCCGGCATCCCGCCGGCCGACCTCCCGCATCTGTTTGAACGATTCTACCGGGTGGATAAGGGCCGGTCCCGCGAGACCGGCGGCACCGGACTCGGACTGAGCATCGTCAAGCACATCGTTCAGCTCCATGGCGGCAGAATCTGGGTCGAGAGCGAGCAGGAGAGGGGCACCGCGTTCTTCTTTACGCTGCCGATGCGACCGACGTTGACGAATCAGGGTGGGGCAGGGGTTCCACACCTTGCCAACTCCGCCGGTCCGGTCTATCCCTCGCCCTCTGATGCCTCGCGACGTCTTTGAGGCGGTGCACGCCGCCCGGGTTGCCGTCCTGCGGAAGGAAATGGCGGCGATTGCATTCGACCCGGCGGCTCCGATTGTGCTGGAGATCGGGTGTGGCAACGGCCACTTCCTGACTGCCTACGGCGCGGCCCATCTGGATGAGCAGTGTGTGGGCGTCGACCTCCGGTTGGATCGAATCGACAAGGCGCTCCGCAAATGCGTTCGGGCAAAACTGGACAATGTGTTCTTTCTTCGGTGTGAGGTGCGCGATTTCCTGCTGGTGCTTCCCCCCGAAGTCCGCTTGCGCGACATCTATGTCCTGTTCCCCGACCCCTGGCCCAAGAAGCGCCACCATAAGAACCGCCTGCTGACCACCGCCTTTCTGGACGAACTCGCCGTCCGGGCGCGCCCGGGCGCACGTCTCGTCTTCCGCACCGATTTCAAACCCTACTTTGACGAAGTCGTGGACACCTTCAGTCGGCATCAACGGTGGCGTTTGAGGCCAACCGAAGCGGCCCCTTTCGAACATCCCACCGTCTTCCAATCCCGCGCGTCCGTCTTCCACACGTTGACCGCCGTATTCGCGCCTGGATAGGACGGCCAGCCGGAGGCGCGATAAGCCCATTTTCGCCCGCGGGAAAGAGTGGCTGTTTCCTTAAAGAAATCGCCGCGTCTCGATTGTTTTCGGGGGTTGACGCCTGTAGAAACGTTCAGCTACCACATATCCTTTTCACCCGCTCAATCACCGCCCCGCGAAACATGCCCCTGACCAGGAAATTCGGCCTAACGGCCATTCTTTTGGCTAACGTCATGCCGGCATTCGGGAGCGAGCACGCGATTTCTCCCAAGCCCGACATCGTCTTTCACGTTGGGCCGCTGCCGGTTACCAACAGCATGATTTCGACTTGGGTCATCGCCCTCCTGCTGATCGTGGCGATCCGGCTGGCGGTCCGCAAACCCCGACTGGTTCCGACCCGCGGTCAAGCCATCGTGGAAAGTCTCGTCACCGGAGTCCTGGATTTGATCACTCCCATCACCGGTCCACGGGTAGCCCGCCCCGCATTTCCACTGTTGGTGGGACTCTTCACCTTCATTCTCATCGAGAACTGGAGCGGCATGATCCCGGGATTTGGCACCCTGAAGATCCTCCAGCACGGAGAATGGATGGACCTGATCCGACCAGGCGACGCCGATATGAACAGCACCCTGGCGCTCGCCGCCGTTTCGATGATCGCTTGGCTATTTCTGATCATTCGCTATGCCGGGCCCCGCGCGATCCTTTACGAGATTTTTGGCAACAAGGCCGACAAGAACGACATCCCCGCGGTGTTGTACTACATCCTGTTCGTGATCTTCTTCGGCGTCGGCCTTATCGAAATCATCTCCATCGGGCTGCGCCTGGTCTCCCTGTCCTGCCGGCTCTTCGGCAACATGTTGGGCGGAGAAAACCTGATGCATTCCATGTACGGCATCCAAAAGTGGCTCTTGCCCACGCCGTTTTATTTCCTCGAACTCCTGACCGGCTTCGTGCAGGCGCTGATTTTCACTCTGTTGGTGGCCGTTTACATCGGCCTCATCTGCAATCACGAGGGGGACGAGCACGCCCACGGTGCCACCGCCCCTCACTAATACCCTTTCCGGTGGGACCGTGCCTCTGTCGTGCGGACGCCGCGAATCCAACCATCGATCAAAATGCATATCATTCAACACCTCGCTGAAATCACCGGCAGCATCCAGGGTGGCTTGGGCTGCTTTGCCTCCGCCATCGGTGGGGGCATCGTCGGCGCCAAGGGCGCCGAGGCCGTCGGGCGCAACCC
>JBJKRV010000510.1:0-7838 GCA_046704465.1 Opitutaceae bacterium
AATGGAACACATGCTCAAGAACCGGCCGTTACGCCCATTCCTCACGACCGCGGCGGCCCGGCCCGTCCACCAGCGGACCCTTCGGCCACCGACGCACTTCGGGGCCGATGGTTGCCCGGTGGATCAATTCGCGGAGAGGACCGTCGTCGTCGGATCATGAGGTGCCGCCCGTTTGGGGCCGTGCCGCCGGCATTGCGGCGCGGTCTCGCCTGCGCCCTGGGGTGGGCGGCGCTGTCATGGGCGGGAGCAGTCGACCTGGCGGCGTCTTCGGCGCAACAGCCTCGGGTGCCCGGGGTCGGTGCGCCGATCGCGATGGCCCCGGTGCATGTCGTCGCTTCGCCGGCCGGCGCGCTGGCGGACGAGAACACCACGGAGCAGATCGAATATGACACCAACGATCTGGAGGCGACGGGGGCCCTGTCGGCGGCGGATTTTCTCAACCAGCTGCCCCAGAGTTTCGCCGGGTCAGGCGGACCCCTGATCCTGATCGACGGCCGGCGCGCCTCGGTGGGCGGGCAACAGCTGATCGATCTGAATTCGATCCCGCCCGGCATGATCGAGCGCATCGTGTACAGCCCGATCGGTTCGGCCGAGTACGGGCCCGACGCCGTCAACGGCGTGATCAACATCATCCTCAAGAAAGACTACGTGGGCAGCCGCCTGAGCCTCAGCGACCGGGGCAGCTTTGCCGGCGGCGGGGACCTGCAGCGCGTGGATGTCTTCAGCGGGTTCACGACGGGGCGGCTGACCGGCACGGCGTACCTCAACCTTTCGACGCAGCAGCCAATGAGCGCCGCCCAGCGGTCCTTTTCCCGCCAGGAGGACCACACGGCCCGGGGCGGGCACAATTTCGAGCTGCCGTGGGGCAACGGCCGGGAATTCAACGAGGCCGCCGATCTTTCCCTGGTCGCCGCCTCGACCCACCTGGGAGGCGGGGTCAACCTGGACATGGCGTTGGGCGACCGCTTCGACTGGTTTGCCGGCGTCATGGGCTCGGCCTCGACCAGCCGCTCGCTCGCGCCGCCGCCGGTTGCCAACACTCCGGTCGATCCGGGCCGGTTCGGCCCGATCCGGCGCACGGCCCATGCCGACAACGAACGCGTGGTGGTGGGCGTGCGCGGCACGCTGGCCCGCGCCTGGCATCTGAACGGAGCCGTGAGCTACGCGCATGCCCACTCCGACCGGCGGTACCGCGACCTCGATCCGTCGGCCCTGAGCGCAGCCGAAGCCGCCCATCCGGCGGGAACGCTGGATCCCGGGCTCTATCCCAGCCTGATGATCAACCGGGCGAGCGAGACCGGATCCGAGTTCGTCAGTGTCGACCTGCATGCCCGCGGATCGGTGGCGAAGACCTGGGGCGGCCCGGCCATTCTCTCGGTCGGGGGCGAGGCCTACGACCGGCGCCAGACGATCTCCTATCTCAACCCCCCGCAGCCGTCCGAAGTCGGCCGGGGCAACCGACGGGATTCGGGCGCGCTGTTCGGCGCGCTGTCGGTGCCGCTGTTTGGCCGGGCGAATGCGCGCCGGTATCTGCGCCGGCTCCAGCTGGACTTCAGCGGCCGCGAGTCCGTGCAGAGCCACGCCGGCAATCAGCGTTCGCTGGAAGCGGGCCTGGTCTGGCAGAGTGTGCCCTGGCTGCTGTGGCGCACGAGCTACACGCAGAGCCGCAGCAAGCCGCCCCCGGTCGACATCCAGAATCTGAGCACCAACCTGACCCTCGTCGATCCACGGCGCACCCCGGCCACCGCGACGGGGGTCGAGACGTTCGCCGAGAACGGGACGGTGCTGGCGACGCAGACGGCGGATGTTGTCACCATGGGAGCCTCACTGCACCCCACCTTCCTGCCGGGGCTGCACCTGGGGATCACCTATGCCGAGCAGCGCCGTTACCACCTGATCAACCACTTCGACGCCCAGACCGTGGTCAACAACGAGGCGGCCTTTCCCAGCCGGGTCGTCCGCGCCGCGCCTTCCGTGCAGGACCGGGCCCTGGGGCAGCCGGGGCCCATCGTGGCCGTCGACATCACGCCGGGCAATTTCGGCACCTTTCGCAGCGGCAGCCTTCGCTATACGCTCGACTACCTCCTGCGTGGGAGGCGATTCGGCCGCTTCCGGCTCGGGTTTGATGCCGTGCATGCGCAGCAGCCGCACTACGAACTCGCACCGGGCGTGCCCTTCGTGGCGGCGGGGGCCGGCGCCTACGCCCCGCCCAACTGGAAATTCAGTTCATTGGCCACGTGGCAACGCGGCCCCTTCAGCGCCTCGGTGAATTTCCGCCACACCGGTCGCTACGCTGCGTTCGGCACCGAGATCGCGGCCTACGATACCCTGGGCCTGACCACCGGATACCGGTTCATCCATCCGATTTGGGGCAAGGTCGGCCGGGGCGTCCGGATCCTCGCCCGCATCGGCAACCTGCTGGGCGAGGACCCGCCCTATGCCGACACGGTGCGGGGCTACACGGGCGGCTCGCCCCTGGGCCGGACCTATCAGCTCACCCTGAGCGTTCCGCTATAGGAGGCGACCTGCCGGAGCGTCGTACTTTCGCGCGTGGAAGCAGAAGCCAGGGCGCGATGCAGCCGGCCGCAACAGTCGCCCCAGCGGACCGCGGCGCCTGTTGCCGACCACGGTCCGTCCGGAGGCTTGGGGGATTTCCGCCCCACGTCTTTCCCCGGTCGCCGGCTCCCGTGCTCCGTCCCTGACGGGGGCTCCGCGATTTTGGTCTTGGGACCGCGAGCGGATGGCATAGCCTGTGTGACCGTAGCCACGATACCCCTGTCCCCGAGTCCCGCGCTCTTTCGTGCCGTGATGATTCGCGTCAACTGACTGCCCGCCGCCGGGGAATGAACCCACCTGACCCCCATGTCTGCCGCGCCGGCAGGACGCAATCGCCCGGACCGCAGCGAGCCGTTTCCCCGGACGGCGCGAGCTTGGTCGATGGAGGGACGGCCATGACCCGGACGCACGCGCAGTTGCCGCCGGACGAGGGTATCGCCACGCCGCGGGGCCGGATTCCGCTCCGGGCCGGCGCGACCGTGGCTGTAATCGGTGGAGGCCCGGCCGGTTCGTTCTTCGCCGTCGAACTGCTGCGCCGCGCGGCGAGGGAAAGCCGCTCGGTCAACGTGGTGGTCTTTGAGCGGCGTCACCAACCGGGCGCGGTGCCCACTTGCGGTGCGCTCGAATGCTGGAAGGGCTGCAACCACTGCGCCGGCGGGATTTCGCCCCGGCTCTGCGACGCCCTGCGCGCGCTGAACCTGGAACTGCCGGAGGGCGTCATCCAAAGCCGCATTCGCAGCGTCACGGTCCAGGGTCACTGGAAGAACATCACCCTCGAGGTTCCGGCGGGCCGGGAGATGCTTTCGGTCTATCGCGGCACGCGTCCGAGCAAGCGGCCGGGGTCGCAGCAGAACATGGACGGTTTCCTGCTGGAGGCCGCCCGGGCGGCGGGGGCGGAGGTGGTCGGAGCCGAGGTCACCACTCTCGGCCGCACCGCCGACGGCCGGCCGGTCGTCACCTGGCGCCGCAACGGCGCCGAGCAAACACTCGAGGCGGACCTGTTGGTGTTGGCCGCGGGCATCAACGGCAAACCGGGGCTGCCGGTCGAGGACAACCCCATGTTTCAGATGACGCGCCGGCTCCTGCCCGCCTTCGAGCCGCCCGCGACCCGGCGCGCGCTGATTTTCGAGATGGAACTCGAACCCGGCAAGCCGCCGTGGCTGGACGAGGAAATCTACTTCGTGGAATACGGTTCCAAGGCGCTGCCCCTGGAGATGTGTTCGCTGGTGCCGAAGCGGGGGTATCTCACGGCCGTGCTGGTGGGCCGCAGCGTCGACCGGGCGCGGGACCAGGACGCCTTGCGGGCGGTCATGCGGGGGTTCTTCGACCTGCCGCAGATCCGCAAGCTGGTGCCGCCGCGCACGCAGCTGCGGCTGGCCTGCATGTGCAGCCCGAACCTGGTGGTCGGGGCGGCGCGCCATCCCAGCGGCGACCGGGTGGCCGTGATCGGCGACATGGCCGCGGCGCGCCTGTACAAGGACGGCATCCACTCCGCCCACCTGACCGCCGGCGCCCTGGCCGCAGGGGTGCTGGAGGAGGGCGTGGATGCGGGGAGCCTGCGGCGCCGATACGATCCGATCGTGCGCCAGTTCCGGCGGGACACCCGCTTTGCCTCGCTCGTGTTCCTGCTGCACCGGGTCGTGTTCAGCTCCTCGGTGTTCAGCCGGTATCTCTACCAGGCCGTGATTTCGGAGCGGAAGACCACGCCCGCGCCGAAGCGCACCCTCGAGGACATCCTCTGGAAGATCGCGAGCGGGGACGACCGCTATGAGCAGGTCTTCGGCGTCATGTTGCGGCCGAAGGTGTGGTGGTCCATCCTGGCCGGCGGCGTGGCGGTGACGGTGAGAAATTACCTCGCCGAGCTCGTCTTCGGCCTGCGCTGGTCGGGGGTGGGGCGCTTCACGACCGGCGTGGCGTGGGAACGCCTCGAGGCCAAGCGGGCGGCATTTGCGCAGCGGCTGACCCGGTTCTACCCCGAGGAGACCGACCGTTTCGAATTTGAGCGGATGTACACCATCCGGATCCGCGCGACTCCGGCGGAAGTTTTCGCGGAATTGGGCCGTTTCGGCGAAGCGGACCGGGGCTACCTGCATCCGCATTGGGTGCGGATCCAGCGGGTGGCGGGCACGCCGAACACGCGCGGATGCACGATCGAATACCAGGTGGTGCTGCCGCGGCTGTCGTTTCGTCTGGGGCTGGACCTGCTTGAGGCCGACCGGCTGGCCGTCTACCGGGTGCAGAACGGCTTTGCGCGCGGCGGGGTGCTGCTGTTCGAACTCGAGGAGCCGCGGGCGGACACCTGCGATCTCTCAATCTACGTGGCCTTCAATTTCAAGCGCGGCCGCACGGCGCTGACCGCTCCGGGATGGTGGCTGCTGCGCCGGCTCTTCCCGGCCTTCGTCCACGACGTGATCTGGAACCACTCGCTGTGCCAGTTGAAAGGCTGCGTGGAAGAACAGCATCACGCCGGCGCCGTGGTGCTCCAGGTGCCGCCAACCGTCAAGGCGGAGACCGCGCGCTTTGCGCGCACGGGCTGAAGCGGAGTCACGCGACCGGGCCCGCGCCGGGCCGGAAGTCCCGGGCGCGATCCTTTGATCGCAGGCCCGGGAGAAATCACAGCCGCACCGCCGCCACCGCGTCCACCGGCTGGCCCGATTTCAGGGCGGGAAAAAAACGCATCGCGGCGAAGGCGGAGGCCAGCGGTTCGTCGGTGACCTGCCGGGTGCAGGCTTCGTCCAGAAACGCGCCCGCCGGATGGCCGTTCTTTCCGACCTTGACGTAGTAGGTGCGGTTCAGTTGGTCGGCGCCGATGCGCGCCCGGACCGAATCGGGCAGCCCGGAGCTCGCCCGCACGGGCTGCACATCCGCGTTGCGGTGGTGTCCGATGTAATCGACGAGCGCGATCCGGAACGCCTCGTCGCCCGTGATCTCGACGTGCATGGGAGCCAGGTTGGTCGCGATTTCGGTGCCGTCGCGATAGAAGTGCGCCTGGACGGCGGTGAGTTCGTAGCCCGGCGGAAACCCGCCGCGGAACATCCGCACGGTCTTTGCCCGGGGCCCGATGTCGCCGATGTCGTCTCCGATGATCCAGATCGCTTCGGGGTTGGCTTTGTCGGTTGGTTCGCGGGTACGGACCGCCAGCATCATGTAGACTCCGCTCGTGGGCGTCCGGGACGTGATGTCGAAGCTGAGTTGGAAGGCATCGTGGCTGTCTCCGGCCCTGCCCGCGCCGCTGGCGGGGGCGGAGCTGACGGCCTGCATCGCCGGACCTTGGTCGGCGAGGATCGTCGCCTGGGTGTTGCTGTACTGGCCCTGCACCTGCGGCAGGTTTTGTTTTGGATCGGGCGCATTCGGCATCTGGGGGGCGGCTTCCATGTAACCGATTTGGGCGATTTGCAGGTCGGCATGGTACCGCTCCGAATCCATCTTCGCGGACATCCCGGCCGCGCTGCGCACGGCCGTATCCCATGCCCGCTTCGGGTCCGCTGCCTGGGTGTACGCGCGTTCGACCTTGAAATCCGAAATCGCAACCCCGGTGGCCGCCACCTTGAGAGCCTGGTGCGCCTGGAAATTCAGGTCCTCGCGATCGGCGGAGACGGCCACGCGTCGGCCGTCCATGTCGATGACAAAGCCTTTCTTGTTGAAGCCTTTGACCGGACACAGCTTGCCCTGTCGCTCCACAAAGTAATCTGCGCCCATGAACAGCACGTAAGGCTTGGCTTCAGCAGCGGCCTGGGTTTTCGGGCGCGGGGTCGTCGGGTTCGCGAAGCACGGCAGGGAAGACGCCAGGGCCAGGAGCCAGACAGTGGGGATGAGGTGGCAGTTCTTCATGATGGGTTCAGTTTGACGGTTGATCACAAAAATCCCGGTTCGCCCTTCGCCTTGGCGGCCACGACGGCTGGCGGGGCGATTGATCGCCACCGCGCGGGCCCGATTCCGGGGGGCGTCGTTCTCCCCGGTGGAATTCCCCCGACGCGGTCGCACGAGCACCGGATCGGCGGGAAGGGCGGCGCAGGAAGCGGAAGAAGGTGGATGACAACCAGCCATTTCAATGGACTTCAAATGCCGACACGCTCCCGATGATGACGGTGATCTTCTGCTCGACGAGGCAGCGCACCTTCCGACCGCGCCTGATCGCAGGCGAAAACAGCCACTGGTCCTTGACCGTTTGCACCACGACCTTGTCGTACTCCTCGTGTCCGGAGGATCGAAGCACGAGCGCGGTCTCGACCCGGCCGGTGGCGTCGATTCCGATCAAAAGCGTCACCGAGAGCGTGGGACCCCAGTCGTACGCCCGGGGCCAGAGCGCCGGGGCGGCCTGCACCACCGCCCGGGGCCGCTGATCGACCTCGGACAGCTGGTAGACGTGGTGGACGTCCACACTCGCATTCACATGCGGTTTGGCGGGGCTATCGAGGTAGGCCAGCCGCGTGACCGAGCCGGGCAGGATCTGCGTCGTCGGTACCAGTTGCTCCAGGTCGGGCGGAACGACGGCGATTTTCACCGGGCTGTCCGACGGCTCCAGGTCAAAGCCCGTCAGCGCCACCGCTTCATCCGGCGGTGGCGGCACCACCTCCTTGGGAGCGCGCGGCGGCGGCGGCGGGTCGAGCGGGATCACCGCCACGGCCAGATCATGGATCGCGGCGCTCGGCGGATCCGGATGGGCGTGCTGGACATAGGCCTCGCCAAGAAACAACGCCAGGGTGAACCCCGCGCCGAGGACCCAGCACAGCGCTTCCTCCAGTCCCGACAGCTCTTCGGCGGTGCTAGCGATGTGGTTCATTGCCAATGCTCGTCCGGCGCGGTTCGTGGCGGCGTGGTTGCACCGGGGTGGCGGCGTCTGGGGCGGCGGGCGCGGCGGGGCGCTCGCTTGGCTTCGCGCTGAGGGCTGCGGGGGAGGGCCCGGGCGACGTTGAGAAGTCCTTTGCGGGTGGGGTCGCGAAGGTCGGGAAATCGACCTGGCCTTCCGGATCCAGGGGGAGCGGTCGCATCGGGATGATTGTGCTGGAGCGGATCATGGCCCACTGCGCGCCGGGTCGTGGACGGCGGTCCAGGGATCGGCTGGATGGCGTTCACCCGAACGACGCGGGAAATGTGGCCCGACCGGAGGCGGGCCGCTAATCGGCCTGGGCGAGCCCATCCCGGTACGCCGGCTGGATCCCCAGCCATCGTCTTCGCGTGCCGAACGGAGGTCGGCACCGCTCCGTGCACCGGCAGGCCGGGAAAATTGCGGCAAAGCAACGCGAACGCCCGTTTGACGTCTCCGGTCTGCTCCTTACTGG
>JBJKRV010000511.1:0-3933 GCA_046704465.1 Opitutaceae bacterium
CTTCGAGACGCTCCGCCTGCCCGGCCGGGACCGCCACCCGTTCGGGCCGCGAGTCGGAGGCAAAGTGCAGGGTCCCGGCCGGCGCCGCCGCCGCGGCCACCCACACGCCGCGGTCAATGGCCGCCCCGAGCACGGTGCCGCCGTTGTAATCGGTGTGGTTGCCGATAAACTCGATGCGACCCGGCGCCCGTGCCACCACCTGCGGAACGTGCCCGTACAATCGCTTGAACCCTTCAATTACCTCTTGCTTCATGCCGGTTGACTTGGAAGTCGGGCGGGAGTCTCGGGAGGTTCAAAGCGACAGGCGAGTCTGTTTCCGGATTCTTCTCCAAGTGCGGGAGAATCAGCCACAACGCAGCGGTGGTCGGCAGGAAAAACACGTTGTTTCGCCCTGTTATGCAAAGGATTGCAGAAACGGTGCCGTTTTTTTTCGTTCTTTCGTTTGACGGTTGCCGGCACCTGATGCTTCTTAGGGGCGTAACAATTTTCAATTCTCCCGCCTAGCGGGAGTTTTGGGGTAACTAAGAAAGCAATAGCGGGCCGGTTAGGGGTAGCCGGCCCGCTTTATTTTGCCCGGATGATTTTGCGGTCCCGGTTCGAACCGCGGGCTTGATTGGCCCGGCCCTCGGGCGCAATTTGACCCTTCCGTGCGAAGCACTTCTGACATCAATGTCGTCGAAACGCGTGCCCTGCCGACGCCGAGCTCCCTGCTCGATGCCCTGCCCAAGACCGACGCCCAAGCCGAGTTTGTCACCCGCGCCCGACAGGAGATACACAACATCATCTTTGGCGACGACCGCCGGCTGCTCCTGATCGTCGGCCCCTGCTCCATTCACGACGTCGCGGCGGGCCGCGAATACGGCCGCCGGCTCGCCGCCACCGCCCGCGAGGTGGCCGACCGCCTGCTCGTCGTGATGCGCGTCTATTTTGAGAAACCGCGCACGACCGTCGGGTGGAAGGGCCTGATCATGGATCCGCATCTGGACGGGTCCCACGACATCGCCGAGGGGCTGCGCCAGGCGCGGGCGTTCCTGCGCGACACGCTCGACCTGGGCCTGCCCACCGCAACCGAACTCCTCGATCCGATCACCCCGCAATACATCGCCGACCTGATCTGCTGGTGCGCCGTCGGCGCCCGCACCACCGAGTCGCAGACCCATCGGCAGATGGCCTCGGGCCTGTCGATGCCGCTCGGCTTCAAGAACGGCACCTCCGGGAACCTGCAGCCGGCGCTGAACGCGATCCGGGCGGCGTCCCAGCCCCAGACCTTTCTCGGCATCAACCTCGACGGAGCCGCGTCCGCCATCGTGACGCGGGGCAACCCGAACTGCCACATGGTCCTGCGCGGGGGCTCGGCCGGACCCAATTTCGGGCCGAGCCACATCCGCGAAGCCGAGCGCCTCCTGGACAAGGCGGACCTGCCCCGCGCGATCCTCGTCGATTGCAGCCATGACAATTCCAGCAAACAGCCGGAGCGCCAGCCGGAGGTGTTGCGGGCGGTGCTCGACCAGGTTGCCGGAGGCAACACCTCGATCATCGGCGCCATGCTCGAAAGCAATCTCCACTCCGGCAGTCAGCCGTTTCCCCAGCCGCGCGCCAACCTGGCCTATGGCGTGTCCATCACCGACCCCTGCATCGGCTGGGAGGAAACCGAGCGCGCCATTCGCGAGGCGCGCGCCGCCTTGACCACCCGCCTTGGCGCGTGATTCCCGACGGCGATCGGACGCGGATCCACGTTTTGTTTTTGCTCCTTTCCGTATAACCTGTCCAATGATTGTTGGATAACTCCCTTTGTTGTCAGCCTCCCGCGATTTTTCCCAAGCAGACTCACAGCCCATACCACCCGTGCCCACCATGAAATCACCCATCCGTGTCGCCGTTACCGGCGCTGCCGGCCAGATCGGCTACTCGTTGCTTTTTCGCATTGCCTCCGGCTCGATGTTCGGACCCGACCAGCCGGTCATCCTGCACCTGATCGAGATCGAGCCGGCCCTCAAGGCCCTCCACGGGGTGGTCATGGAACTCGACGACTGCGCCTTCCCGCTGCTGCACGGCGTGGTGCCGACAGCCTCGCTCGATGAAGGGTTCGCCGGAGTCAACTGGGCCCTGCTGGTCGGCTCGGTGCCGCGCAAGGCGGGCATGGAGCGCAAGGACCTGCTGGGGATCAACGGCAAGATCTTTACCGGCCAGGGCCAGGCGATCGCCCGGAAGGCCGCCGGCGACGTCCGGATCCTCGTGGTCGGCAATCCCTGCAACACGAACTGCCTGATCGCGATGAACAACGCCAAGTCGGTGCCGGCCGACCGCTGGCACGCCATGACCATGCTGGATCAGAATCGCGCCAAGACGCAGCTCGCGAAGAAGGCCGGCGTCGGCACGCCGGAGGTCTCCAACCTCGTGGTCTGGGGCAACCACAGCTCGACCATGTTCCCGGATTTCGTCCACGCCAAGATCGGCGGCCGGCCCGCTCCGGCTGTCATCGGCGAGGAGGCCTGGTTCAAGGACACCTTTATTCCGGTCATCCAGAAACGCGGGGCGGCGATCATCGAAGCGCGCGGCGCCAGCTCGGCCGCCTCCGCCGCCAACGCCGTCGTCGACACCGTGCGCGCGCTCACCACGCCGACCCCGGCCGGGGATTGCTTCAGCGACTCGACGTGCGCCGCGGGCGCCTACGGGATCGAGCCCGGCCTCATCTTCTCGTTCCCGACCCGCTGCGAAAACGGCGTGCGGTCGGTCGTCGAGGGATGGACCTTCGACGAATTCAGCCGCGCCAAGATCGCGGCGACGGAAAAGGAGTTGAAGGAGGAGCGGGCCCTGGTGACCGACCTCCTGCCGCGCTAGCGGCCGCCGTCGCTCGGCCTCAAACTCCGGCGCCCGAAAACAGGGGCGATCGGCTTCCGCTTTCGGGCGCCACCGGTTGCAGGGCGTTGATCCGCGTGCGCAGCGCCTCGACGATCAGGGGCGCCAGCGACGCGGGAGAAACCCGGTCGGTGTTGGCTACCAGGTCGTACAGGTGCGCATCGTTGATGTCGCGGTCGAAGTGCGTCCGCAGGAAACGTTGGCGGGCCCGGTCCGTGCGAAAGATGTGATCGCGGGCGGCGGATTCGCCGCAACTGAGCACCGACATCATGCGCCGGGCGCGCACGTCGAGCGGCGCCACCAGCCGGATGTGGAACCCGCCCGGCAGCGACCGGGTGATGACGGTCGAACCGCGACCGACCAGGATGACCCGGCCCACCAGCGCCAGCTGCAGCAGCGCCTCGACCACCTGCTGTTCCAATTCCCAGAGGGGCGGGTGCAGGCCCACCAGTTCGCCGATCATGCCTTCAATCTCGGAGATCTTGTCCTCCGGCAGGTGGTCGGCCAGGCGTTCCGGAAGATTCTGCTGCTCCAGCGCGCGATTGATCAGGTTCTTGTCCAGCAAAACCCACCCCTGGCCGGGCGCGCCCAGCGCCTCGTCCAGCAGCGGCACGAGCAGCGTGCCCAGCGTTGTCGCTCCCGCGCCGGTTTCGCGCGAAAGGGTGATGAACGGGCGCACCTCGGGCGTGAATCCCGCCCAGCCTTCCGGCACGTTTCGGAGGCGCGCCTCCAGCACCGTCAGCCCCCGCTCCAACAGCTGTGACCATATCATGGGACCTCCTTTCCCTTCGCATGCCCCGAAGCGCCGCGAAGGAGCATTCGCGTCAATGACCGACCATGGGACGTGCGCGCGACGGGCAACATGACCGACGGTCCGGCTTGGACGGGAATAAAGTGTGGATAGGTTCTGCCCTTGGGGTTCGAACCTGCTGGTAATTTAACCTGGCCCCGGGAATTTGCGAGCCAGAATCCGGCCGCCTGCTTCCGCTCCCCGGCTGAAGCGCGACGGCGGTTGTGGATCGTCGACGCCAGGCGGCCTGCCATCCGCTTGGCCTCCGCGCACGGCGCTCGTCA
>JBJKRV010000512.1:0-9891 GCA_046704465.1 Opitutaceae bacterium
GACGATCTGCGCGACGGTCTTGCCGTGGGCGGCGGCGATCTTCGCGAGGGTCGGATCCTGCAGCAGCACCCCGGCCTGCATCAGCGGGCTCCACGCCTCCATCCGGATGCCCTTCTGCCGGCAGAACGCCACCAGCGGCTTGCTCTGCAGGTAGGGATGAAACTCGATCTGGTTGACCGCCGGCACGACCTCGGCGACCGCGAGCAGTTCCTCCAGGTGCGGAACCATGTGGTTGCTCACGCCGATCGCCTTGATGCGCCCGGTGCGGACCAGCTTCTCCAGCACCCGCCACGACGGGACGATCTTCCCCTTGATCGGCCAGTGCAGGAGGTACAGGTCCACGTAATCCATCCCGAGGCGCTTCATGCTCTCCTCGAAGGCGGCCTCGACGCGGTCGGCCCGCATGTCGGTGTTCCACACCTTGGTGGTGATGAACAGCTGGTCGCGCGGCACGCCGCAGTCGTGGACGGCCCGCCCGACCCCGCGCTCGTTGCCGTAGAGGGCGGCGGTGTCGATGCTGCGGTACCCGAGGTCGAGGGCCGCGCGGCACACGCGCTCGGTCTTGGCGTCGCTGTCGATCTGGAAGACCCCGAGGCCGAACCACGGCATGCGCACGCCGTTGTTCAGGGTCGTCGCGGCCTTGAGGCCTTCGGCGGTGGGCAGGATGTCAGTGAGGGCGGACGAATTCATAGGCTAGCCCGGAAGTTTCACGCAGCCCCCGCAGAGGGCAAGCCAACTGGGGTTTTTCCGGCCCGGCGATCGCGGCCAACCCCTGCCCGCGCTCCGACACGACCATCCCGTAGGGGCGCGCCCGTCGTTTCGTTCGTCGTCGTCGCTTCGCGGGCGCCGCAAGCGGCGCCCCTACCTCCATGCGTGGCGCCGCCCCGGGCAAATCTGGTTGCGGCATTCCCGCGCCGCCGTGAATGATCCCGCCGTGATCCCGCCGGCCCCCGCACCCGCCGCACTCGTCCGCCCGGAACGCCCGGACGCGACCTGACCATGGATGCCCCCGCCGCACCGATCCCGCCGGTCTCCGCCTGGGCACCCCTGCGCCGGCGACTGTTCCGCGACCGCCTGATCGCCTCCGTCATCTCGAACACCGGCAGCTGGATGCAGGACACGGCCGGCACCTGGCTGATGACGGCGTTGACGACCTCGCCCTTCCTCATCGCCCTGATGCAGACGGCCGCCAGCCTTCCCGTGCTCTTGCTTGGCCTGCCGGCCGGCGCCACCGCGGACATCATCGACCGGCGCCGCCTGCTGCTGTTCTGGGCCGGCTGGATGCTGCTCGCCGCCGTGGTGCTCAGCGTGCTCGCCTTCACCGGCGCGATCGGCGCCTGGTGGCTGCTCGGCCTCACGTTTTTCCTCAGCGTCGGCGCGGCCATGAACGGCCCGACCTGGCAGGCGATCGTGCCGGAGCTGGTGCCGCGCGACGAGTTGCCCAACGCCATCGCCCTGAACAGCGCCGCGTTCAACCTCGCCCGCGCCGTCGGGCCCGCCGCCGGCGGCCTGGCCGTGGCCGCCTTCGCCACCGTGCTGGTCGGTGCCGGCTTCGTGTTCTTCCTCAACGCCCTGTCGTTCGTCGCCGTGGTGATCGTCATCTACCGGTGGAAGCGCACGCCCTACTTCACCAGCACGCTGCCCGCGGAGCGCCTCGCCGGCTCCATGCGCGCCGGCCTGCGGTACGTCCGCCACGCCCCGGCCATGCGCGGCATCCTGGCGCGCACGTTCGTCCAGACCTTCTGCGTCAGCGGCCTGTGGGCGCTGCTGGCGGTCGTCGCCCAGCGCGATCTTCGGGAAGGGGCCCTCGGCTACGGCATCCTCAACGGCTGCATCGGCCTCGGGGCCGTGCTCGGCGCCATGCAGCTGCCCCGCCTGCGGCGGGTCCTCAACGCCGACCGGATCGTCGACCTCACCTCGCTCGTGTTCGTCGTCGCACTGCTGGTGATGGCCTGGGCACCCCGCTGGCCGGCGCTCATCGCCGTCCTGATCCTCGGCGGCATGGCGTGGACCAGCATGGCCTCGAGCCTCAACATCGCCGTGCAGCTCTCGGTGCCGGCGTGGGTGCAGGCCCGCTCGCTCGGCGTCTACCAGATGGTCTTCCAGGGCGGCCTCGCCGTGGGCAGCGCGCTCTGGGGCGCCCTGGCCCAGCACACCGGCACGCCGCTCGCCCTCACCGGCGCCGCGATCGCCCTCGTCGTCAGCCTGCCGTTCGCCCGGCGCTTCACCCTCATGGCGGGTGCCGACCTCGACCACTCGCCCGCCAACCTGGCCCGCGCGCTCAGCCGCCCGGCGCCGCAGATCGTGATCGAGCCGCAGACCGACAACGTGCCGGTCCGCGTGACCATCGAGTTCCGCATCGATCCGACGCTGACCGACGCCTTCATCCGCGCCGCCCATGCCCTCGGCGTCGTGCGCCGCCGCGACGGGGCCATCCGCTGGGCCCTGTTCCAGGATCCCTACGATCCGGCGCGCTTCGTCGAGTCGTTCATCGTCGAGTCGTGGATGGAGAACCTGCGGCGGATTGAACGCTTCACCGTGGCCGACGACGCCATCCGCGACCGGGTCTTCCGCTTTCACGTCGGTCCGGTGCCGCCGGCGGTCTCGCGCATGATCCTGGCGCGTCCGTCGCCGTCCGTCGCGCCGGGCGCCACGGGCGCGCCGCCGGTTTCGCTCTGATCCGGAGCCGGCGGACCAGTGGCGGGGCGCGCCGCTCCGACTTTGCCTTTTGGCCAAAGCTTCGGATAGCCTCGGCGCCATCAACGACCCTGCCTTCCAACATTCTTCAACGGAGATCTTCCATGCGCATACTCATTGCGGACAAGTTTGAGCAATCCGGTCGCGACCAGCTCGCGGCCCTCGGGTGCGAGGTCCTTTACCAGCCGGGCACCAAGGACGAGGCCCTGGTGCAGGCGATCGAACGCGAGCAGCCGGCCGTGCTCGTCGTGCGGTCGACCAAGGTCACCGCACCGATGCTCGCGGGCGGCGCCCTGAAGGTGGTCGTGCGCGCGGGCGCCGGCACCAACACCATCGACGTCGCCGCCGCCTCGCGGCGCGGCATCTACGTCTCCAATTGTCCGGGCAAGAACGCCATCGCCGTGGCGGAGCTGGCCTTCGGACTGATCCTGGCCCTCGACCGACGGATCGCCGACAACGTCATCAGCCTGCGCCAGGGCGAGTGGAACAAGGAGACGTATGCCAAGGCGCGCGGCCTCTTCGGGCGCACACTGGGCTTGATCGGTCTCGGCCGGATCGGCTCGGAGATGGTCCCGCGCGCGCGCGGCTTCGGGATGCCGGTGGTGGCCTGGAGCCGCCGCCTGACCCCGGAGCGCGCCGAGAGCCTCGACATCCGCCGCGCGGATTCCCCCGAGGCGGTCGCGGCCGCCGCCGACATCGTCAGCGTGCACCTCGCCCTCACCCCGGAGACCAAGGGCCTGCTCGGCCCGCGCTTCTTCGCCGCCCTGCGGCCCGGCACGCTTTTGATCAACACGGCCCGCAGCGAGGTGGTCGACCAGACCGCGCTCGCCCAGGCCGTCAAGGACGGCCGCGTGCGCGCCGGCCTCGACGTCTACGCCAACGAGCCCGCCGGCGGCAAAGGACCGTTTGCCGATCCGATCGGACGCGAAGCCGGCGTCTACGGGACGCACCACATCGGCGCCTCGACCGAGCAGGCGCAGGAAGCCATCGCCGCCGAGGCCGTCCGCATCATCCAGACGTTCAAGGAAACCGGGACCGTGCCCAACACCGTCAACCTCGCCCGGCGCTCGCCCGCCACCCACCGCCTCGTCGTGCGCCATGAGGACCGGCCCGGGGTGCTGGCCTCGATCCTGGTCACGCTGCGCGAGGCCTCGATCAACGTTCAGGAGATGGAGAACGTGGTCTTCGCCGGCGCCGAGGCGGCGGTCGCGCGCATCAATCTCGACAAGGCTCCTCCACCCGAGGTGCTGGAACGCTGCCGCGCCGCCAACGCGCACATCATCGACCTGACCCTGCTGCCGCTCGCCGCGGAATAGACCGCTCATCCGGGCACCCGCGGTGCCGCCCCGCTCCGGTTCGGTTTGCCAGCCGGCGCCGGGATTGATTGAACGGGCATGATGTTCGGGCCGCTCCAGCTTCGCGGCTTTCGGATCTGCGTGCCGCTGCTCGCCCTGCTCGCCACGGCCGGGTGTTCGGTGCGCCGTTATGCCGTGAGCCAGCTTGGCGATGCGCTGGCGCGCGGCAGCGGCAGCGCCTTTGCCAGCGACAACGACCCGGAACTCATCCGGGAAGCCGCACCCTTCAGCCTCAAGCTGATGGAGAGTCTGGTCGCCGAAAACCCGCGGGATGAAAACCTGCTGCTGGCAGCCGCGCGGGGGTTCACCCAGTACTCCTACGCGTTCGTCCAGCAGGACGCCGACGAACTCGAGGCCACCGACGTGAAGGCGGCCCGGGCCATGCATGTCCGGGCCCGCCGCCTGTACCTCCGCGCCCGCGACTACGGACTGCGGGCGCTCGAAGTGCGCCACCCGGGATTCACCGCCGCCCTTGCCGCCGATCCGTCCCGGGCGGTGGCGCTGGCCACGCGGGAGGACGTTCCGCTGCTCTATTGGACGGCCGCCCCGTGGGCCGCCGCGATCGCGCTGGGCAAGGACCAGCCGGACCTGATCGCCGAACTGCCCGAGGTGGACGCGCTGATCGACCGCGCCGTCGCGCTGGACGAGGCCTGGGACCATGGGACGCTGCACACGTTTCTCATCAGCTACGATCTCGCGCGGGGAGGTCCCGGGGCCGAGGCCCGCTGCCGGCGCGATTTCGACCGCGCCGTGGCGTTGTCCGGCGGGAAGCTTGCCGCGCCTTACGTCAACTACGCCGAGGCGGTGCCGCTGCAACGCCAGCAGGCCGGCGAGTTCCGCCGGGTGCTCGGCGAGGCGCTGGCCATCAACCCGGACGCCGACCCGCCGAACCGCCTGGAGAATCTCGTGGAGCAGCACCGGGCCCGTTGGCTCCTGGGCCGGATGGACGAACTGTTCCTCAGTCCCTGACCCGCCCATGCGCCTCCCGCGATTAACGGTCACCCTTCTTCTCCTCGCGCTCCTCCCGGCGGCCGCGCCGGCCGGTCCGGTCGTCCGGATCAATCTGGGCACACTCGCGCCGCGCGGCTCATCCTACCACCAGGCGTTGCTCGCGCTGGGGGAGGCCTGGCGGACGGAATCGGGCGGCACCGTGCGCCTGGTCATTTATCCCGACGGCACACAGGGGACCGAGGCGGACATGGTCCGGCTGATGCGCATCGGCTCGCTGCAGGCGGGACTGCTGACGTCGACCGGCCTCGAGACCATCGAGCCCACCGTGGCCGGCCTCCAGAAGCTGCCCTTCGTCTTCCACCACTTCGCCGAATTCGACCACGTGATGCGCGACATGAGTCCGGCCCTGGCCCGCAAACTCGAGGCCCGCGGCTTCCACGTGCTCTTCTGGACCGACACCGGGTGGCTGCGCCTGTTCTCGGTCGAACCGGCCCGGACCCCGGTCGATTTTGCGCGGACAAAGCTGTTTGTCTGGGCCGATCCCAAGCAGGCCGAGATCCTCCGCCGCATCGGCCAGAACCCGGTCAACCTCGAGGCCAACGACCTGCCCACGGCGCTCCAGACGGGCCTGATCACCGCGATGCCGGCGCCGCCGATCTACGTGCTGGCCATGCAGCTCGACCGCCGGGCGAAATACATGCTGCGGATCAACTATGCGCCCCTCATCGGCGCGGCCGTCGTCACCTCGGCCGCGTGGGACCGGATCCCGTCCGACCTGCGGGCAAGACTGAGCGCGGCGGCCGAAAAGACCGGTGAGGAAATGCGGGCCCGCGGCCGGGCGGAGAGCGACGAGGCCGTGGCGGCGATGCAGAAGCGCGGGTTGATCGTCGAGGAGCCGACGGCGCCGGAGTTGGCCGCCTGGCAGGCGCTTGCCGAGCGGGCCTATCCGCTGATCCGCGGCGGGCTCATGCCGGCCGACATGTTCGACGAAGTCCAGCGGGAGCTGGCGGCCTACCGGGCGAAGCATCCGAAGCCATGAGCGCGGAGGCGACAGCGCAGATCGAGCCCGTATGGCCGCGAGCGCGCGCCGCCGGCGCGCCGAGAGCATACAGGCAGGCGGGCCGCCCGCGCTCCCCGGTTGCCGCCGCGCCGCCCATCCCCCGCCTGCCATGATGAAGCAGCGATCGCTGGGCGGACTCGGCAGCCGGACGCTCGGCCGCATGGCCGCGACCGCGGAGAACGGCGCCCTGGCGGCGGTCCTGGCGATGGCGCTGGTCCTGCCGGTGGCCGGCATGCTCCTCCGCCTCGCCGGATTCGGCGGTCTGCCCGGAGCCTCGGTGCTCGTGCAGCACGCCACGCTGTGGATCGGAATGATCGGCGGCGCGAGCGCCGCCCGCGACGGCCGGCTGCTCGCCTTCACCGGCATCACCGCCTTTCTGCGCGGGCGGTGGAAGACGGCGCCGGGCGTGCTGGCCGGCGGCGCGGCTGCCGGCATCGCCGCCGTGCTGGCCCAGGCTTCGTGGGTGTTTGTCGCCTCGGAACGCGCCGGGGGCAACCTCCTGGTGTTCGCGTTGCCGACCTGGGTGGCCGAACTGGCCCTGCCCGCCGGTTTTGGACTGATCGCAATCCGGCTGGTCTGGACGTCAGGAGGCAACTGGCGGACACGACTTGGCGCGGCGACGCTCGCGGCTGCGGTGCTCGCGGCGGCCTTCGGCCTCGGGGGCGGGCAAGGCGGCCTGGCAGTCTGGGCCGGCATCGGCGCCGTCCTGCTGGCGGGCGCGGCGGGCATGCCGATCTTCGCGATCATCGGCGGCGTCACGCTCGTCCTGTTGTGGGGCGGCGGGCTGCCGTTCGCGACCGTGCCGCTGAAGCACTATGCGCTGACCACCAATCCCACCCTGCCGATGGTCCCGCTTTTCGCACTGGCCGGCTATTTTCTCGCGGAGGGCGGCGCGTCGGCGCGGCTGGTGCGGGTCTTCCAGGCCTGGGTCGGCGGGCTGCGCGGCGGGCCGGCCGTCGTGGCCACCTGCGTCTGCGCGTTCTTCACCACCTTCACCGGCGCCTCCGGCGTGACCATTCTCGCGCTCGGCAGCCTGCTCCTGTCGGTGCTGGTGGCCGCGCGCATGCGGGAGCGCGACGCGCTCGGACTGCTCACCTGCTCCGGCGCGCTGGGATTGCTCTTTCCTCCCTGCCTGCCCCTGATCCTCTACGCGATCATCGCCGGCAACACGCTGGTCAACCTGCATCCGGGCGGAACCGGCTTCGTCGGTGTAAGCATGGAGCAGATGTTTCTGGCCGGCATCGTGCCGGGCGTGCTGCTCGTCGTCCTCACGGCGGCATGGGGCATCTGGAAGAGTCCGGCCGGCCCGGCGGAGCGCGCGCCCTTCTCGCTTCGCGAGGCCGGGGCGGCGTTGTGGGAGACCAAGTGGGAACTCGCGCTGCCAGGCGTCGCCCTCGCCGCGTTTTTCGGCGGCTTCGCCTCGCCGGTGGAAGCGGCCGCGCTCACCGCCCTCTATGCCCTGCTCATCGAGTGGCTGGCGTATCGCGACCTGCGCCTGCGGCGCGACTTCCTGCGGATCACCACCGAATGCGGCCTGCTCGTCGGCGGCGTGCTGCTGATCCTCGGCGTGGCGATGGGCTTCACGCACTGGCTGGTGATGGCCCAGGTGCCGTCCCAGGCGGTGGAATGGGCCACGGCGCACCTGCACGCAAAGTGGATCTTCCTGCTCCTGCTGAACGGCTTTCTGCTGATCGTCGGCTGCCTGATGGACATCTTCTCGGCGACCGTCGTGGTGGTGCCGCTGATCCTCCCAATCGCGCTCGCCTTCGGGGTCAGCCCCATCCACCTCGGCATCGTCTTCCTGGCGAACCTCGAACTCGGCTACCTCACGCCGCCGGTGGGAATGAACCTTTTTCTCGCGGCGTACCGGTTCAACCGGCCGATCGTCGAGATCATCCGCGCGGTGAGCGGCATCTTCTGGTGGCGGCTGGCGGCCGTGCTCGCGCTCACCTACGTGCCGTGGCTGAGCACCTGGCTGCCGTCGTTCTACCGGTGAGGGCGTCCGGAGGGCGCTGCGCCGCGCGCGACGCTCACGCGGCGGTCCCGCCGGTCCGAACCCGTCGCCGGCGGCGGGCCAGGCTCGCGGCCATCCGATCGCAGGCGCGGATGATCCAGCGCGGGCGCGGACTGTGAAAGTGGTCGGGCCGCCACTCCTCGCCGTCGGCGTACAGGGTCCGCGGGATCACGCACGTGCCGAACACCCAGTCGGCGACCGGCAGGGCGAAGAAACCGGAGATGGCCTCGTTGCAGTCGATCACCGCGTGGTGGCGCAGGTGGAAGCTGTAAGCCCGCCGCCAGAGCCAGCCCCACCGCCGGCTTTCGATCAACGGTGCCCAGCGCTCGAACGGCCAGTGCTCGATCGCGTGAAACACCTCGTAGAGCGACAGCGACACCGCCAGGGCGGCGTAGCCCGCCAGCAGCCAGGGCAGGGTCGGCCACAGCCATTGCAGCAGCGCCAGCGCCGGCGTCATCAGCAGGGCGAAGACCGGCAGCGAATAC
Source organism: Opitutaceae bacterium (assembly GCA_046704465.1). Taxonomy (GTDB): domain Bacteria; phylum Verrucomicrobiota; class Verrucomicrobiia; order Opitutales; family Opitutaceae; genus Fen-1467. The sequence goes on from JBJKRV010000512.1 coordinate 8,563, forward strand.
CAGGGAAAGAACGAGGCCTCCTGCTGCTCCGGCCGGGTGATGGGAAACAGGTTTTCCACGTAGGGCACGTCGCGTCCGCCCGGGAGCCGCCGCCGGGTGATCCGCGTGAGCGCGTGGTGCTTCGTGTGCTGGCGGTAGAAGTAGCTCAGCAGCGGCAGCGACGGCTGGTGCAGGAGATACCGATGGAAGAAGTATTCGATGAAGCAGTTCGCCAGCTTCACCGCCAGGAACACGACGACGTACTGCCAGAAACGCGCCGCCACCTGCGCATGCCAGACCGCCTCCGGCGCCACCAGCCAGAGCAGCGCCGTCAGGCCAAAGAGCGCGGCGGCGACCGTGAGCGTGAAGAGGGGCAGCGAAAACTTCTCGTCCTTGCCGCCCGGGGGCGAAGCTGGAGGCATTGCCGGCACCCTGAGTGATGTCAGGCGCAGCGCAACCGTTACCCCCCGGCGATTGGACCACCGGAGGCGGGAAGTAGCACCGGTAATTCCGCCTCCTCCGGAAACCCGCCGCTTCCTAATGAGGCCCTGCCGACGGGCGCAGCGACACCCGGATCGCAATTGCCAGGGCCTCGACCATCAGGTCCAGCGGCAGGCTCGGCTGGTCGTGATGATTCGCCGCCTGCTCCGGGAGCAGCGGCACGTGAATGAAACCGCCGCGCCCGACACCTTGACGCCCGTCCGCAGCCGGCGCGGCCAGTTCGTGCATCAGGCCGTAGAAGACATGATTGCACACATAGGTGCCCGCGCTGAGCGAGACCGCCGCCGGGATGCCGCGACGCTTCAGGGCGCCGACAATCTCCTGCACCGGCAGCGTCGACCAATAGGCCACGGGCCCGCCCGGAACCACGGGCGTCTCCAGCGGCCGGCGGCCGGTGTTGTCGGCAATCCGCGCATCGTCGAGGTTGATGGCCACCCGTTCGGGCGAGATCTCCGCCCGTCCACCCGCCTGTCCCACGCAGATCGTGAGCCGCGGCTGCAATCGCTGCAGATCGCGGCGCAGCGCGCCGAGGGCCTGGCCGAACACGGTTGGGAGGCGTCGCGCCACCACCACGTGGCCGGAGAGCATCCGTCCCTGCAGCTCGCGCACGGCCAGCCAGGAGGCATTGACCTTTTCCCCGCCGAAGGGCTCGAAGCCGGTAAGCAGGATCGTCTTGGTCTTGGCGGGCACAGTCACGACCCAGGATGCATCAGAGGTTGCTCGAAGTCGAACCTCCACTGTCGCACTCCCATTCGCGGGTGCCCGGCCCGAATTCGGTCGAATTCCCACCTGCAGTGGCCGATTTTGGTTCCCATCGGCTCCTCAATAATGGTGGAGGCCGGGCCGGGA
>JBJKRV010000513.1:0-4931 GCA_046704465.1 Opitutaceae bacterium
CCCCGCGCCCTGCCCCGCTGGCGCGCGGCGGTCTGCACCGCCGTTTTCGCCGGCGTGACGCTGGTGGCGGTGCTGCCGCACCTCGGTGTGCTCTTCCTCGCGTTCTCCACCCACTGGCACGCGACCGTGGTTCCGCACGACTACACCCTCGGCAATTTCCGGCTGGCGCTGGGACAGGGCTTCACCGTGTCCTCCATCGCCAACAGCCTGAAGTACTCGAGCCTGTCCACGGTCCTCGACCTGATTCTGGGGGTGGCGATCGCCTATGTGATCGTCCGCACGCGCGTCGCGGGGCGGCAGGTGCTGGACTACCTGTCGATGCTGCCGCTGGCGGTGCCGGGCCTGGTGCTGGCGTTCGGATTCCTGGCCATGAGCCAGAAGGGACGCCTGCTGTCCTTCCTCAACCCGATCGCCGACCCGACGGCACTGCTGGTCATCGCCTATGCCGTGCGCCTCCTGCCCTACGTGGTGCGGGCGTCCGCCGCCGGCTTCCAGCAGACCAGTGTGACGCTCGAAGAGGCGGCGCAGAACCTCGGCTGCCCGCCGGTGCGCACGACCGTGCGGATCACGCTCCCGCTCGTGTCGGCCAACCTCATCGCCGGCGGCCTGCTCGCCTTCGCCTTTGCCATGCTCGAGGTGTCGGACTCCCTGATCCTGGCGCAAAAGCAGACGTTCTACCCGATCACCAAGGCGATCTTCGAACTCTACCAACTGCTGGGCGACGGCCGTTTTCTCGCCTCGGCGCTCGGCGCCTGGGCGATGGTCTTCCTCGGGGTGACGATCATCGCCGCCAGCATGCTCCTCGGCCGCCGCCTGGGGGCGCTCTTCCGCGTCTGACGGGAGCCCCGCCGGCGGAGGGCCGGGCCGCGCGCGGGCGCCGTCGCATGACCGCCGCGCCGCTCATGCGGCCAGTTTGGACGACAGGCGCTTCGCCGCCAGGCTGAGGGCCAGGACCCCGGCGCCCAGCACCGCCGTGAAGAGAAAATAGGTCCGGCCGCGGTGCAGGCCCAGCGCCGTGATCAGCACCGGGGAGAAGCCGGCGAAGATCCGCCCGAGGTTGTAGGCCGCCCCGGACAACATCGTCCGATAGCCGCCCAGCACCTCGTTGAAGAAGGCGCCCATCAGCCCGAACGGGACCCCGTTGAGCAGCGGCAGCACCAGCGCGAAGGCCAGGGCGCGCTCGGGCCAGGCGGTGCGCCAGGCCCAGACCGACAGGAGCACCAGGCTCGCCGCATACAGCCCGAGGGCCCGGCCCACCCCCAGCCGCCGGACGATCCACGCGCCCAGCAGCATGCCGGGCACGACGTTGCACCAGAAGAACACCGTGTACACGACCGATTGCGGAAGATCCTTCGCGTAGAAGACATTGATGGTGCCGCTCGCGATCGTCAGGCTCGCGAGGCCGAAGCAGACGGCAAACGGCCGGCCGTTGCCGCGCAGCGCCGTCCGCCATCCGCCGGAAATCAGGTTTTGCCGGCCCCTGGCCTCGCCGGCGCTCTCGGCGGCCAGCATGCGCCAGCGCAGCGCCGACAACAGCACGACCGGCACCAGGGAGGCCGCAAACAGCCACCGCCAGCCCCACGCCGGCAGCAGGTAATCCTGCGCCAGGGCCGCCGCCAGCCCACCGAGGATCGCGAACTGCAGCAGCGCCGAGTAGCGATAGCGGGTCGGGCGGTCGACGTGTTCCGTCAGGTAGGTGTGGCTGATGCCCCACTCCGCGCCCAACGCCAGCGAGGCCAGGATCCGGAATCCGAGGAGCGTCGCGTAACTTCCGGCCAGGCTCAGGCCCGCGATGCCGGTCAGGTAGACGAAAAAGACGGTCAGCATCATCCGCCCGCGGCCAAGCCGGTCGGCCAGGAAACCGAAGACCAGCGCGCCGACCCCCACACCCGCGAGACCGGCAAACTGCAACGCGTCGCTCGCCCCCGGGGTCAGGTGAAAGGCCGTCGCCAGCACGTTCTCCAGATAGATGAACAGATAGAGATCGTAATAGTCGAAGAGCAGACCGATGAAGGCCGTCCAATAGATCCGGGCGGGACGCGGCGGTTTCGCGGAAAGGTCCATGGTCGCGGTGATTGAGGCGCGGCGCAGTCAAAGCATGCCGGCGGCCCGGTGACAAACCCGGATCCGGGCCGTCCCGCGGGACCCAAAAAAAACCTTCCGGCCTTGCGGCCGGAAGGCTCTGCGACTTCCCCATCCGGGAACCAGCACCGGATCGAACTTCGCAGAAAGGGTCAGAAGATAAACGTCGTGGTGAAGAAGTACGTGCGCGGATCCTGGATCCGGTATTCGGCGGGGGTGCCGTCGAAATTGTACAGGATCGGCAGGAGTCCGCCGTTCTGGGTCAGATCACGAACGTTGAACTGGAACTTGGCGGCGACGTGCTTGCCGAAGACCTTCGGCAGCTCGGTCTCGTACGCGATCCACAGGTCGATGTGAGTCTGCGAAGGCGTGTAGATCGGCCGGTTGATGTCCGGCAGGACCATGACTGACTGGGTCGGCGTCGGATGCGCATAGGTGCTCGGATCGGTGCTGCCGTAATAGCCGACGATCGCCTTGTCCTCCCAGCGGTACGCGCCGCCGATCGAAAAGCCCTTCAGCCGCCCATGCGTGAACCGGTAGTTCGTGATGAGGTTGGAGGTCCATTCGCGCTCGTTGGGCACCTGCGTGTTCTGGCCCGCGATGGCGGTGTAGACCGGCGGAGCGACCGCGGAGTTGTAGAAACCCTGGACGCTGGTCCAGCCGTAGTTGTTGGTCAGCCGGGCATCGGCGGTGAAGCCGTAGCCGGTCCAGAAGTGCTGCAGCGAAAGCTCCTGACCGTTGTTCATCTTGACCAGCGCGGGCATGTCCGGCGCCGCCGCGCTCGTCCAGATCGGCATGCGCACGGCCAGCCAGTCCGTGATCTGCTTGGCCACGTTGCTGTAGGTCGAGCGCTGTTTGCCCACGTCCCACTTGATCGTCCAGTTGGGCACCGGGTTGTAGATCAACGAGGCCTCCATGCCCTTGGACTCGTCGGTCTCCGTCCCGGCGACCCGATAGGTCGGCCAGTCGAAGGGCAGCTGCGTCATCTTCGCGATGGTGTCCTGCTCCGTCTGGGTCAGCGGCGTGATCGAGTTGTTGGCAAAATCCGCCGAGGTTGGATCCTGCCCGTCGCGGATGCGCACCACGAAGTCCGCCCACGAGCGGAAGCTGCTGGTGTCGACGCGCTCGATGCGTCCGATGGGCGTGCCGGCCGCCGAGGACGGCGCGTTCTCATCGTCCGACTCGTACCAGTCGAGGTTCAGGTAGAGCTTGTTGTGGAACATGCTCAGGCCCACGCCCCAGTCCTTGCCCTTGCCCTGGGGCTTGCCGAGCTGGTTGCCGAAGAAGTCGTATTCAATCGAGCCGGGGGCCGTGAAGTTGTCCGACTTGTTCAGGTGGAAGCTCAGCCCGCGGATGAAGTCGGCGAGGAAGTTGCCATTGTCCGCCGCGTTGTCGATTGCGTCCCAGCCCTTGAAGGGCTTGACGACGACGCCCAGCGTTCTCGTGTTGCCGGCAAGGACCAGGGGCGTCCCCATCCGGTTGTCGATGCCCGGGATGGCGAAGCCGTTCTGATACATCTGCGACGTCTTCAGGCCGGCCAGGCTCGTGGCGCGGATGTCGAGGTTGTCGCGGCGCCAGCCGATCGTCGGCAGGATCCGGTCCTTCCACAGGTAGCCCTGCCAGGCCACGCTGCGCGCCTCGTCCGTCACGTAGTTGAAGCCCACGCCGCTGCCCGCATAGTAGAGATCGGGTGCCAAATGCACCGTGGCGTTGTCGTAGGAGTTGGTCAGCCAGTTGTAGACGTGGATGAGCTGATTCCCCATGCCAAATCCCGAGCCGCCCAACGCCGGTGAATACTGCACGGCGCCATCGGGATTCTTGCCCAGATAGTAGTCGCGCTGCAGGCGGTTGTTGCTCGCATAGTCGTAGTTGTTCGCCGGGTGGGTGTTGGTGTTCGGCAGCAGCCGCGGATCGCCGCCGTCATAGGCAGTGAAGTAGTGCAGGAAGTGGGTGTTATCCTCCTGCCGGGTCCAGAACGCCAGGAAGCGGTGCCGGCCCAGCCAGCGCGTCCAGCCGCTGTTCCTGGTGAAGTCATGGCCCCACTCCAGCATCGCCCGGTAGTTGTTGTTGATCTCATACCTCCAGTCGATCGACGACTGGTAGTTGTTGACGTACGGGCTCCCGAAATACGGATTGGGCTGGCCGAAGAGATTGGTCAGGTTGGTGTCGACGTAGATGCCCAGCGGATTGTTGGCGCTGCCGAGCGGCCGGTTGGCCCACTCGGTGTATTCCTGCCGGAACCAGCCGCCGTCAAAGTTGAAGCCCCACGGCAGCTGTTGCTGAATCTCGAAGTGGTAGGTCTTGGCTTTCTTGCTGTCGACGTTGGCGGAATCGAGGCTCGTCTTGGTCCAGTCGTACAGGGCCTTGTTCGTGATCGCGACCGGGTACCAGGTGCCGTAGGAGGTCGCGCCCGTGCTCGCCGCCGGCAGCGGCGCCTGCGGCGCGACGGAACTGGTGAGCTCCTGCGTGTAGGCGATCCACTGCGACGCCGTCAGGCTTCCCGTCGACGGCCGGTTGTAGGAGATGCTGCCCGGCGAGGCGGCCCAAAAGCCCACAATATTGTTGTGGTCGATATACATCTTGATGTGCCCCTCGAGCGCGATCGTGGGCACATAAAGCGACGATGCTGAGTTGGTCATCTGCGACGACCCGACCGGCAATCCGGGCGTCCAGCGCGGATCCAGGGTCGACGTCAGGTAGGGCCCCATCACCTTGCCCGTGTCGAGGATCGTGATCATCGCCGTCATCGGATTGTAGGCGGGGCGGCCGGCCTGTTTCCACGGCGTGATGTAGTCCAGGGGTGCCACGAAGTTCGGCAGGCTGTTGTGGTTGTCGTAATTCTCGAAGTC
>JBJKRV010000514.1:0-6898 GCA_046704465.1 Opitutaceae bacterium
GGAGCAGCAGGATCGGCGCCGCCAGCAGCAGGAAGGGACGGCAACCCTCGGCCAACCCCAGGAACAGGCTCGCCGCCGCCAGCCAGCCGACGCGGCGTTTCTCGTCGTGCAGCGCCAGCCACGTCGCCGCCAGCACCAGCATCATCATCGCGAAGCCGCTGCTGACCGCCGTCTCCCAGAATTTGGCGCGCTGGAGCAGGATGGGCACACCCGAGGCCAGGCCGAGCGCGAGCAGGCCGGCCGCGACAATGCGCTCGGAGACCTGCGGGAAATGTCGGCGCCACGTCGCTCCCAGCACGAAGGCGGCCCCAAGGAAGGCGATCGCGCAGAAAATGGCGACCGCGTAGCGCTGGAGCAGGTAATGGCCCGTCAGCACGGCCCACGGCCAGAACACGAGCAGCGCGGGCGTGACCCCGAAGTAAAGATAGAGATGGCCCCGGTAATAGCTGGAGTCGTGCACCCCGTACTGGAGCCGGTATTGCGCGTTGGCCACCGGGTCGTACGGATCGGACAACTGCGCGAGGCCCGGCGGCACCGGCCGGTTCAGGCTCAGGTGCCCGTGCTGGAATCCCTCGACCAGCAGGTTGTATTCGTCGTCGGCGGGCGGCCAGTCGCGGACCTCGTTGATGCAGACCGCCGCCAGCCAGGCGTAGACCCCGAGCACGAAAACGCAGACGATGCCGACGAGCCGGTACCTCCGGAGCGCGGATCGCCATGCTGTGATCGACCGAGGGAAGGAAGACATCGCTGATCGGACTTCCTGACCGGGCGGAAAGTGCCGACCGAGAAACGGCGAAGATGGGCCAGACGGGCCCGTCCCGCCAGTTTTTTTCGGCCACACCGTTCCGTTTCGCCACGAGGGTCCGCCGGAGCCTTGACGCGGCCGCGATGCAGGCGCGGTCCGCCCCGAACGGATGGGCATATCGTTAGCTTCCCCGCGGAACAACGCGGTTGCGCCCGAAGGCGCCCGCGGTTACGTGTTGCCTCGTGCGTGCGGCCCGAGGCCCGCGCCTGTCGCCTTCGTTCCCATGAACAAACCCCTGCTGATTGCCCTCGTGGCGGTCGGGACTTCCGTTCTCGGCGCCGCCCCCGCCTCGCCTTATCACGACGGCTGGATCGACTTCAACAAGAACGGCCGCAAGGACGTCTTCGAGGATCCGTCCCAGCCCATCGAAAAACGTCTGGACGACCTTTGGCGCCAGATGACCTTCGCCGAGAAGCTGGCGCAGATCCGCACGTATCCGGGCTGGAGCCTGGTCGGCCAGAAGGAGTTGCCGGCGGTGGGCGCGATTGTCGACGCCGAGCGGGGCCTGAATCTGGAACAGGCCTGCACGCAATTGGAAGCCTGGCAGCGCCAACAGATCCAGGATACCCGGCTCGGCATCCCGTTTTTGTTCATTGAAGAGGCCCTGCACGGGCTGGTCGCCAAGCAGGCCACCAGTTTTCCACAGGCCACGGCGCTGGCGGCGACGTGGAATCCCGCGTTGATGTCGCAGGTGGCGGGCGCGATCGCCGAGGAAGCCAGGACCCGCGGCATCCGCCAGGTGCTTTCGCCGGTGGTGGACATCGGCCGGGACAGCCGCTGGGGGCGCACCGAGGAGACCTATGGCGAGGATCCCTACCTGGTCTCGCGCCTGGCCGTCGCGTTTTGCCGCGCCTTCGAGTCACGAGGCATCGTCACGACGCCGAAGCATTTCGTCGCCGATTGGGGCGACGGCGGGCGCGACAGCTGGCCCCAGTATCTCGACCAGCGCATCCTGGACGAGGTCTACTTCCCGCCGTACGAGGCCTGCATCCGGGAGGCCGGCACGCTCTCGATCATGCCGTCCTACGGCTCGCTCAACGGCCTGCCCAACATCTGCTCGCCGTGGCTGCTGACGCAGATGGCCCGGAAGGAATGGGGCTTCCGCGGCTACTTCGGCTCGGATTTCGGCGCGGTCGACGGCGTCAAGGCGCGGCACCTCCTGACGGATGACGACGCGGAAGTGGCGGCCCTCTGCCTGAACGCCGGGATGGACGTGGAATGGCCGCAGTCCCGTTACTATGCCAAGCCGCTCGACGAGGCCCTCGCGCGCGGCCTGGTGTCGCACCGGACGGTGGAGGACGCCGCCCGCCGCGTGCTGTGGGTGAAGTTCAAGATCGGGCTGTTCGACGATCCGTTTCCGAATCGCGCGGAGGCCGTGAAGGTGACCAACTCGGCCGCACACCGGGCGCTGGCCCTGGAAGCGGCGCGGCAGGCGCTGGTGCTGCTGAAGAACGAGGGCGGCGTGCTGCCGCTGGATCCGGCGCAGCTGAAGGTCGTCGCGGTCATCGGGCGGGGCGCAGCGAAGGCGCAGCTGGGCGACTACTCCGGCAGCGACATCAAGACGGTGTCGTTGCTCGACGGCCTGCGCTCCCACCTGCCCGGGGTCGAGATCAAGTACGCGCCCGGCGTCACCGACACGCTCACGACCTTCATGGCGATCCAGGGACACACGGTGAACGACGGCGACGGCTGGCGTTTCCGGGTGTGGGACAACACCGCGGGCTCCGGATCGGCCATCGCGACCGGCACGAGCGACGAGGCGGGCCGATTCAACTGGGGATATGTCAGGTCCCACCACTTCGGCGGCCACGAGTTTCGCGCCCGCTGGAGCGGAACCTTCAAACCGACGCATGACCTGGCTGCCCGTCTTCAGGTGCGGGGCGGCGGCGACGTTTCCCTGACGATCGACGGACGCGAGGTGCTGAACAACCAGGGCACCGCCGGCAAGCCCGACCGCTACCTGGATCCCGCGCTCGGCACGCTGCCGTCCGAGTCCACGGAGGGCCGGCCGAACTTCCGCACCGATTTCACCTTCAAGGCCGGCCGGACCTATGACCTGGCGCTGACCCAGGTCAGCCCCCACGGCGGGGAGCCCGACGCGGCGCTCGAGTGGGACCAGCGGCCGGAGCTGGCCGGTGAAATCGCCCGCGCCGTCGACATCGCGCGGGGGGCCGACGCCGTGATCGTCGTGCCCGGCGGCATCGTGGAAGGCGAGGGCCACGACCGACCGAACCTCGGCTATCCCCCCGGGGACGTGCAGTTGATCCAGGCGCTGGCGGCGCTGGACAAGCCGCTGGTGGCGGTGCTGGTCAACGGCGCGGCCGTGACCATCGCGGACTGGCAGCGCCGGGTGCCCGCGATCCTCGAGGCCTGGTATGACGGCGAGGAGCAGGGCAATGCGATCGCCGACGCGTTGCTGGGGCGGTACAACCCGGGCGGACGCCTGCCGCTCACGTTCCCGCAGTTCTCGGGTCAGGAGCCGCTCTATTACGACTACTCCGCCATCGGCCGCTTTCGGGGCTATCAGGATCCGTGGAAAGGCCGGCCGATGTATCCGTTCGGCTACGGCCTGAGCTACACCACGTATTCCTATTCCCACCTGCGCCTGTCGTCCGATCGCGTGCGGCCCGGCGCCAGCGTCCGGGTATCCTTCGACGTCACCAACACCGGCGACCGCGCGGGCGATGAGGTGGCCCAGCTTTACCTGCACGACGACACGGCCAGCGTGGTGCGGCCGGTCGAGGAACTGAAGGGATTCGAACGCCTGACCCTCGCCCCGGGCCAGACGAAGACGGTCACGCTGGTCCTCACGCCGGCGGATCTCTCGCTCTGGAATCGGGACCTGAAGTTCGTGATGGAGCCGCGGCCGATCACCATCCTCGTGGGCTCATCCTCCGATGCCATCCGCCTGAAGGGCCACCTCGACATCGTCAAGTGAGGGCCGCGCGCGGTGGCGATTTCCGCCTTCGTCCCGCCGCCGCGAGTGCCAGCGAGAGGAGTTCCGACGTTCCGGAATGGCTTTCAGAAAATTGCCGTCCGCGCCAGCCCGCGGACCGTGCAAAATGCCGGCCCGACGAACCCACGGGCCGGTTTCCATCTCCGACCGCTTGTCGAGGCTTCATCGCAGACAGGGCGGAGGCCGATCGAAGGATGATGGACCAGCGGAGCCGGGGCTTCCGGGCCGGCGGTACCGAAGGGCACGGACCGCCCGGCCGGCCGATTTGCCCAATTGGCGGATGTCACATAGACTATCGTTGCGCACTTGGTGGTCCGCGCGGGGTCATGGTCGGTCGACCTCGGTGGCGGGCCAAACGGAACCTACAACACGCGGGTGATTCCGCTCTTCAACCCAAAGACTCGATGGCGCCAGATACCCACGTTTGTCGAAAGTGGCGACTGAATGGCCGCCCGGGATTCTTGTGATGGAATCGTCGTACTCCTCGAGAAGTGCACGCCCGGGGCGTGCGACCCCGGCGGAATTGGAACTGGCGTTGGCGGAGTCGGAATCCAAAAGGCGCCGTCTCGTCCACGAGCTTGCTCATGCCAGGTCCCACCTCCTCGCAGCGCAATCGGTCGCCCGCATCGGAAGCTGGGAGGTCGATCTCGTCACACTCGCCATGCGTTGGTCGAACGAAACCTGCCGCATTTTTGAGAACGGGCCGGACAAATCCGAGGCCACCTATCAGCGGTTCATTGACCGGGTGCATCCCGACGACCGGGCGGGAATGAATGCCGCCTTCCGCGGCTCGATGGACGGCGACGGCATTCACCGATTCACCCACCGCGTCCTGACCGCGGCCGGACACGTGCGGCACGTCGAGGAGCGCTGGCTGGTCGTCGCCCAAAAGGGCAGTCGAAGCCGCCGGGCGATCGGCACCTGCCAGGAGATCACCGAACGCGAGCGAATGAAGGCCGAACGCGAGCGTTTCTTCCAACTCTCGCTGGATCTGCTGTGCATCGCCGGCTTCGACGGACGCCTTCAGCAGGTCAACCGGGCCTGGTCGGAATGCCTCGGCTGGACGGCGGCGGAACTCACCCGCCGGCCGATGGATGAATTCGTGCATCCCGAGGACCGGGCGGCCACCCGCGAGACCCGCGCCCGGGTGATCCAGGGCATTCCGGTGCGGGGCTTCGAGAATCGCTATCGCTGCAAGGACGGTTCCTACCGCTGGCTGTCATGGAGCGTCCATCCCGTGATGGAATCGCAACAGGTGTTCAGCGTCGCCCGGGACGTGACCGAGCGTCGCCGCCTGGAGGAGGAGCGGCGGGCGCTGGAACGGCAATTCCTCCGCGCGCAGCGCATGGAGAGTGTCGGCACGCTGGCCGGCGGCATTGCACACGACCTGAATAATCTGCTGTCGCCAATCATCATGGGCGTGGACCTGCTCCGACGGTTTGAACCCAGCGCCGACTGCGCGGCCGTGATCGAAACCATCGAGCAGAGCGCCAAGCGCGGCGCCGAGCTGGTCAAACAGGTCCTTTCATTCGCCCGGGGCGTCGAGGGCAGCCGCACGCCGGTCGACATGGGCCGCATCATTCGCGAAGTGCGGTCGATCATCGAACACACGTTTCCCAAGAACATCGAGATCCAGACCGAGGTGGCTCCGGATCTCCGGCTCGTCCTCGCGGACCCGACCCAGCTGAACCAGGTGCTCGTCAACATATGCGTCAACGCCCGCGACGCCATGCCGGGCGGCGGACATTTGGCGATCGTCGCCCAGAACATCGACGTGGACGCCCAATACGCCGCCGCGTCCGACGAAGTCCCCCCGGGGCGGTATGTCGAGATCCGGGTGACCGACGACGGCAGCGGGATGGAGGCCGCGCTCGTCGATCGCATCTTCGAACCGTTTTTCACCACCAAGGAGCTGGGACAGGGCACCGGACTGGGGCTGTCAACGGCGCTGGGGATCGTGCGGGGCTACGGCGGCCTGCTCACGGTCGTGAGCGAGCCCGGCCGGGGGAGTGCGTTCACGATTCTGCTGCCGGCCCGGGCTCCCGCCGGGGCGGCCGGCGACCTTTCCGAGACCCGGCCCGGTGCGGCGCTTCGCGGCGATGGCGAACTGGTGCTGGTCGTCGACGACGAGGCGCCGATTCTCCAAATCACGAGACGAACGCTGGAGGACTCGGGATATCGGGTCGTGACCGCCGAAGACGGCGCGCAGGCGATCGGCATTTTTGGCACCCGAATGCATGAGATCGCCCTGGTTTTGACCGACATGATCATGCCCGTGATGTACGGTTCGGCGCTGATCGAGGTGTTGCGGCGCCTCGATCCGGCGGTGCGCATCATCGCGACGAGTGGGTTGGAGAACAAGGTGATGAATGCCCGGGATGCCTCCATGATCGCGGTGGACTTTCTGCCGAAGCCGTTTTCCGCGGCCACGCTTCTCCGAGCCCTGAAGGCGGCGCTGGGCCCGAATGGTGGGAGAGGGCGAAGCCGGCCGCCGATCTAGGCAGCTTGGAGCGGCGGCGGGCGTCGCAAGCGGCGCCCCTACGGTCAGCATCCCCCGTAGGGGCGTGCCTTGGCACGCCTTCCGGGCGGTCCGTCGTTGCCTCTTTGCCCGCGCCGTTGCCGGCCGCGGGGCGGAGTGGAGCGAGCGCCACGGAGCCGTAGCGGGAATCTCCCGACGCTGGAAATCGGATTCCTCGCGGGCGCCGCAAGCGGCGCCCCTACGGTCAGCATTCCCCGTCGGGGCGCGTTGGGCCCCGGGCTTCGCCATCAGCCGCGAGAGTCAGCGCTCGGCAACCATCACGGACTACGCCGGGCCCGGTGGTCGTTCCGAGGGCCGGGCGCGGGCGGTGGCCTCACGTGTCGAGCAACCGGCGCACCGCGGTCAGAAGCTGTTCGGTGGAGGCCGGCTTGTGGAGGAGCCGGCCGATGCCGGCTGCGCGCACCTTTTCGTCCGTCAGGTCCGGAAAATACCCGGTGGTGAGGATCACGGGCAGGGCGGGACGCAGCTTATGCAGCGCGGCTGCGAGTTCCATCCCGGTGAATCCGGGCAAGGTCTGGTCGGTGAGCACGAGGGCGAAGCGCTCGGGCGCCTGGCGCATGGCCGCCTGGGCCGCGGCCGGGTCGGTGCGGGTCTCGAC
>JBJKRV010000515.1:0-4511 GCA_046704465.1 Opitutaceae bacterium
ACCTGGACGACCTCGTCGCCGGCGCGCTGTCCGGAGTTGGTCACGCGGACCGTGAGGTGGACGGTGCCGTCACGGGACACGCGGTCGGTCGCGAGCTGCGCCGGCCCGAAATCGAAGTGGGTGTAGCTCAGGCCAAAACCGAAGGGGTAGAGCGGCTTGCCGGTGTAGAACCGGTAGGTGCGGTTCTTCATCGAGTAGTCGGTGAAGGGCGGCAGGTCGGCCGTGCTGCGGTAGAATGTGATCGGCAGGCGGCCGCCCGGATCGGTCTGCCCGAAGAGGACATCGGCCACGGCGGTGCCGCCGGACTGGCCCGGGTACCAGGCCTGAACGATGGCGGCGAGATGCTCCTGTTCCCATGGCACCGCCACCGCGCTGCCGCTGCAATTGACGAAAACCACCGGCTTCCCGGTCGCCTGCAGGGCCTTCACCAGTGCGGTCTGCGGCTGCGGCAGGTCGATCCGGGTCCGGTCGCCGCCGTGACAGCCCTGGTAGTCCACGCGCATCTCCTCGCACTCGAGCTGGGAGGTGATGCCGCCGACATAGATGACGACGTCGGCCTGCCGCGCCTCGGCCAGCGCCGCCTCGAAATCGGGCGCCGACGGATCAACCTTGTCGCCCGGATGCAGCGCCAGCGGGCAGCCGCGGGAGTAGGTGACGGTCACTCCGGGCCCGGCCGCGGTCCGGATGCCCTGCAGGATCGTCACCGGGTGCGCGGGCGTGCCGTTGTAGTTGCCGAGGAGAATCAGCACCGAGTCGGCGTTGGCGCCGATGACGGCGATCCGCTTCACCCGCGCGCGGTCCAGCGGCAGCACGCCGGAGTTTTTCAGCAGCACGATCGATTCGCGGGCGGCCTTGAGGGCCAGCGCCGCATGGGCCGGCGAGTCGACTTCCGACATCGGGATGGTGTTGAACGGCACCATGGCCGGCGGGTCGAACATCCCGAGCTCGAAGCGCGACCGCAGCACGTAGTGGAGCGCGCGGTCGATGTCGGCGACGGAGAGCAACCCCTCCTTCACGGCGCGCGTCAGGGCATAAAAGGTGCCGCCGCAGTTCAAGTCGACGCCGGCTTTCACCGCGATCGCGGCGGCCTGCGCCGGCGTGGCCGCGAGGTGGTGAGTCCGCCAGATATCGCCGACCGCGTCGCAATCGGAGACGACATGGCCCTGAAAGCCCCAGCGGTGCCGGAGGATGTCCGTGAGCAGGAAGGGGCTGCCGGAGGCGGACTTGCCGTAGACGCAGTTGTAGGCGCTCATCACCGCCCCCACGTGCGCCTCGCGCACGGCGGCCTCGAACTGCGGGAGGTAGGTGTCGTAGAGGTCCTGTTGGGAAGGATCGACGTTGAAGATGTGCCGCAGCGGCTCCGGGCCGCTGTGCACCGCGAAATGCTTGGCGCACGCCAGCGCGAGCACATAGTGCGGATTGTCGCCCTGCAGGCCGGTGATGAAGGCCACCGCCAGGCGGCTGATCAGGAACGGATCCTCGCCGTAGGTCTCCTGGCCGCGGCCCCAGCGCGGGTCGCGGAACAGGTTCACGTTGGGCGACCAGAAGGTGAGCCCGTAGTACTGGGCATGACGGCCGTGGCGGATGGCATCGTTGTACTTGGCGCGCGCCTCGACCCCGATCGCGCCGGAAATCCGGTGCAGGAGGGCGGGATTCCACATCGCGGCGAGGCCGATGGCCTGGGGAAACACGGTGGCGATCCCGGCGCGGGCCACACCGTGGAGCGCCTCGCTCCAGTAGTTGTAGGCGGGCACGCCCAGCCGCGGAATGGCGGGCGCGGCGTTGGTCATCTGGGCGACCTTTTCACGCAGCGACATGCGGCGGATCAGGTCGTCGATCCGCTCGTCCATCGGCTTGCTCGGGTCCCGGAAGATCGCCGGCGCCTTCACCACGGGGATCCGCCAGGCGTCGGCCGGCTCGGCGGCGCGCAGGTCTGCGGCGGTGATGGCGGCGACCTCGGCACCCGCGGCGTTCCGCACCCGGATCGCGGTGAACATCGCCTCGCCCTTCACCCCGATGAAGGTGACCATGAGCCCGCCGCTCTGGTCGCGATCGGTAAGGCGGACCGGGGCGCGGATGACGCACGCGCGTCCGAACCCGCCGGCCTCCTTAAAGACATCGAAATTCGTCACCACCGGCAGCCGGCCCTGGCGGAGGTCGATCAGCCGTTGGCCGGCCTCATGGTACTGGGCCTCGACCGCGTCGACCTCGATCGTGTAGTTCCCCGCCTTCAACCCGGGGACGATGGCGCTGAAGTAATGCCCCGCGGCCTCGACGCCGGCTTTGGCGCCCGTGGCCGGCAGGCCGGCGGGAAGGTTCAGATAGTCGAGGCCGCCCTCGAGAATGACGGGCGGGTCGCCGCAGTTGCAGCCGGAATCCGATTGAGCCGCCAGCGGGGTGGTAAACAGCGCGGCGAGGACGAGCCAGGAGACGAGTCGTGACATGGGGGTGGGGGATGCGGCAAGGAATAGATCCCGATACGGACTGGCAAGCTTGCGCGGGGGATTAGGAAGGCGGTGGAAAGCGGGGCACCGGCAAGATGGGCGTGCAATTTGACGAAAACCGGCCCCGCCTGCACTTTGGAGACCTATGCCGTCAATATTACCCCGGGTGCCCCACGGGGCGGCGAAACGCTTGCGTTGGCCGCGGACGGGGGAGAAATCGCTCATCAATCACGTCTGCCGCCTGGCCGCGGCGTTGGCGGCCGGCTCGTTGAGCCTCGCCGCGGCGCCGACCCCTGCGCCGATCCACATCAAGAACGGCTGGGTCCAAGGCACCAGCGAAGGCGGCTTGACCGTCTACCTCGGCATTCCGTTTGCGGCGCCGCCGGTCGGCCGGTTGCGCTGGCGTCCGCCGCAGCCGGCGGCGGATTGGTCCGGCGTGCTGCAGGCGGACAAGTACGCGGCATCCCCGATGCAGAAACTGGAGGCGTGGATGGGGCCGCTGCACGACAGCGAGGACTGCCTCTACCTGAACGTGGGGACGCCGGCCAAGTCGCCGCACGCGGCCCTGCCGGTGATGGTATGGAACTACGGCGGCGGCTTCACCACGGGCTCGACGGCCATCCGCCTCTACAGCTGCGAGCAACTCGCCAAGCACGGGGTCGTGACCGTCAGCATCGCCTACCGGGTCGGGCCGATGGGCTTTCTGGCGCTGCCGGCGCTCAGCGCCGAATCTCCGCATCACGTCTCCGGCAACTACGGCCTGCTCGACCAGATTGCGGGCCTGCGGTGGGTGCAGCACAACATCGCCGCGTTTGGCGGCGATCCGCATCGGGTCACGATTTTCGGTGAGTCGGCGGGCGGCATCTCGGTCAGCATGCTCGCGGCGTCGCCGCTGGCCCGCGGCCTGTTCGTGGGCGCGATCTCGGAGAGCGGGGGATCCTTCGGTCCCACCCGCACGCCGCCCGCGCCCGGGGAGAACGTCCAGACGCTGGCCAATGCCGAACAGGAAGGCCTGGCGTTCGAGAAGGGGCTCGGGGTGAGTTCCCTGGCGCAGTTGCGCGAGCTTCCGGCCGCGACCATCCAGAGCGCCAAGGCGGCGCCCGGGGAATTCTGGCCGGTGCTCGACGGCTGGGTGATCGTGGGGGACCAGTACAAGCTCTACCAGGAGGGCCGCTACAACGACACGCCGATCCTCGTCGGCACCAATTCGGATGAAGGCGCGCTCTTCGGTACGCCGCCGAGCGAGAGCGCCTATCTCCACGGCGTGCGGGAGCGGTTCGGCCCCTTCTCCGATCGGATCCTGAAGCGATATCCGGCGACCCCCGACGGCTGGCGCCAGTCGAGCATGAACCTGATGCGCGATTCGGCGTTCGCCTGGGGCACCTGGGCGTGGTCGCGCCTGCAGGCCCGGACCGGGAAGGCAAAGGTCTACGACTATTACTTCGCGCATGTCCCGCCCCGGTCGCCGCAGCTTTACTGGAAGAAGGCGATCGGCGCGGTCCACTCCGAGGAGATGGTTTATGTCTTCCAGCATCTGAACCAGTCACCGGACCTGCCGTGGAGCGCGGCCGATCGGACGCTCTCCGATGACATGGCCGCGTACTGGACGAATTTCGCCAAGCACGGCGACCCGAACGGTCCGGGGCTGCCCCACTGGCCCGCGTTCACGGACGCCAAGCCGGCGGTGATGCATTTTACGGATGCGCCGCACGCGGGCGGGGTGGCCAATCTCGAGGACCTGGAAACCCTCGACGCCTATTTCGCCTGGCGGCGGACGCCCGCGGGAGAGGCGTGGGTGCGCAAACACGATCGCCCGGGGCCGGCGGACTGACGCCGATCGGTCGCGTGGCGCGGGCGCGCGGTGCGTGCAGGTCCAAATCCGTGATCCGGCCAGATCACGGATTTGGCGACCGGAGACGGTGGACTCGGCCTGTCCGCAGAAACCGCGGGACCGGGATCACTCCGGGCTTGGTTCCGCGCGCCGTTCCGGTTCATCGTGACGGGATGACTCGTGACCTCGCACGGAGAATCGCGGCAGCCCGGCGCATCGTGGCGTCCCAGGCGGCG
>JBJKRV010000516.1:0-2791 GCA_046704465.1 Opitutaceae bacterium
CCGGGATGCGGGGCGTGCTGGTACTGGTCGCCAAACGGTCGGGTTGGGGGCGCACCACGCCGAAAGGCACCGGGCTCGGGGTCGCGTTTCATTTCAGCCACCGCGGCTATTTTGCGGAGGTGGCGGAGGTCGGGGTCGACTCGTCCGGAGCGCTGAAGGTCCACAAGGTCTGGGTCGTCGGCGACGTCGGCCATACGATCGTCAATCCCAGCGGCGCCATCCACCAGGCGCAGGGCTCCGTGCTCGACGGCCTCAGCGCCGCCTGGCTGCAGGAAATCACGATCGACCGGGGACGCACCCGGCAGACGAACTTCGACACCTACCCGATGTTGCGGTTTCCCGCGGCGCCCGAAGTCGACGTCCACTTCCTCAAGTCCTCGCATTCGCCCACGGGCATGGGAGAACCGGCGCTGCCGCCCGCCCTCCCCGCCGTGTGCAACGCGATCTTCGCCGCCACCGGCAAACGCGTCCGCTCGCTGCCGCTTTCCAAGCTCGACCTGCGGTCGGCCTGAGTCGGGAGGCCCGGCCGGCCGGTGGATCCGGTCCCGGGGCCGCAGGTCTAGGCCGCCGCGGCGTGCGGCACAATCGCGCGTTGTGAGTTGCCGTCGCGCCACTTGCGCGTTCCTTCCCCGTGACCGGTCCAGACGGCCTGCGCACAACCGTCCGATTCACATCCAGCCGACATGATCCTGTCCGGGGGCCGCGGGCGGGAATGTCGCCCCATCCCCAAGGAGCAAACATGAGCCACGTCCGAGTGCTGGTGGGCACCCGCAAGGGTGCGTTCATCCTGACCGCCGATGGAAAGCGGGAACGCTGGGAGGTCGCCGGCCCGCACTTTGCGGGCTGGGAGATCTACCACGTCAAGGGTTCGCCGGTGAATCCCGACCGGATCTACGCGTCGCAATCGAGCGGCTGGTTCGGACAGATTCTCCAGCGTTCGGACGACGGCGGCCGGACCTGGACCACGCCCGGCGGTGGACCGGAAAAGAGCCCGGATGGAATGCCGCGGGGCGAAAGCAACAAGTTCGTCTACGACGGCGAGGTCGGCACGCACCAGTGGTACGACGGCACGCAGCATCCGTGGGAGTTCAAGCGGGTCTGGCATCTCGAGCCGTCCCTCACCGATCCCGACACCACGTATGCCGGCGCGGAGGACGCGGCGATCTTCAAGACGATCGACGGCGGGCGCACCTGGCGGGAACTCCCCGGCCTGCGCCAGGCGAAAGGAGCCCTCTGGCAGCCCGGAGCCGGCGGCATGTGCCTGCACACCATTCTGCTGGACCCGCGCGACGCCGGGCGGATCGTCGTCGCCATCTCGGCCGCCGGCGCCTTCCGGACGGACGACGGCGGCGAGACCTGGCGTCCGATCAACCGCGGGCTCAAGTCGCAATTCACCCTGCCCGACCCGGACGCGGAGGTGGGGCACTGCGTCCACTGCGTGGCGCGGCACCCGTCTCGCCCGGACGTGTTGTTCATGCAGAAGCACTGGGATGTGATGCGCAGCGAGAACGGGGGCGGTGTCTGGCGGGAGGTCAGCGGCAACCTGCCCTCCGATTTCGGCTTTCCGATCGAGGTGCACGCGCACGAGCCCGAGACCATTTACGTCGTGCCGATCAAGAGCGACGCCGAACACTTTCCGCCCGAGGGGCGTCTCCGGGTGTATCGCAGCCGCTCGGGCGGCAACGAGTGGGAAGGGCTCACGCAGGGCCTGCCGCAGCGCGACTGCTACGTGAATGTGCTGCGCGATGCGATGGCCGTCGACACGCTCGACCCGTGCGGCGTTTACTTCGGCACCACCGGCGGGCAGGTGTACGCCTCCCCCGACGGCGGCGACCATTGGACGGCCGTGGTCCGGGATCTGCCGCCGGTCCTGTCGGTGGAAGTGCAGACCCTGCCGTGATCCGCGTCGTCCTGCCGGCCCATTTGCGCACGCTCGCCGGCGTGTCCGGCGAGGTGACCTTTGACGGCATTGACCCGGTCACGCCCCGCGCAGTGCTCGACGCGCTCGAGGCCCGCCACCCGGAACTGCGGGGCACGATTCGCGACCACGTCACCCGGCGACGTCGCCCGCTGGTGCGTTTCTTCGCCTGCGGGCAGGACTGGTCCCAGGTTCCGCCCGACACTCCCCTGCCGGCGGCAATTGCGCGCGGCGAGGAGCCCTTCCTGATCATCGGTGCCCTGGCCGGCGGGTAGCGGCGATGATTTTCGGCCGGGGCGACCGAACCGGAGACAAAGGTTCGCGACCGTCGTTGCGGGACTAATTCCACGCGTGATTTGCCGGGCCGGCTCTTCGCGGTATCTATTCCTTTGGTGGCGACGGAGTACTTCGCGTCATGACGATTCACGATACCCCATCGACGCGTGGGAACCGCCGGCCCGGGCGGAATAAATCCGCCCGGACGCCAGCGGGCAACGAGACGGAAGCCGCCCGCCACCGGTCTTCATGAACGCATTCGAAACCAAGTTGCAGGCCCACGGTGTCGCATTGCGCCGCACCCGGCCCCGCGTGCTTCAGGTGAACCTCGGCAAGCTCTGCAACCTCACCTGCGTCCATTGCCACGTGAACGCCGGCCCCCGTCGGACGGAGATCATGCAGCCGGAGACGGTCGACCGGATCCTGGCCTGGCAGGCGCGCGCCCGGCTGCCGGTCGTCGACCTGACCGGCGGAGCCCCGGAGATGAACCCGGAATTCCGCCATTTCGTTTCCGGTCTGCGCGCCCTCGACGCCGGGACGACGATCATCGACCGCTGCAATCTCACCATTCTGCTGCGGGCGGGATATGAGCTGTCT
>JBJKRV010000517.1:0-12575 GCA_046704465.1 Opitutaceae bacterium
GATCACGGTATCGCGGCGGGAGAAACTCATCGCGTTGTCGACCAGTTCCTCGGCCAGGATGGCGAGATCGAGCGCGTCCGCCTTGACGCCGGCCCCGGCGAGTTCGGAGTCCAGATCCGCCAGCCGCTGGTGCCGGTCGGCCGCGGCCTTGATGCCCGCGGCGAGCGCCTTGACCGCCTCGTCGGCGCTGAGCGTGGACCGGGGCCGCGCCGATACCGGGTCATCCAACTCGAGAATGAGCAGGTAGTTCCGGATGGCGCGGTGCAGCCGCCGGGCGGCGCGGTGAACGTCGTCCAGGTCCTGCCGGATTTCGTCCTTGGTGAGAATGTTGAGCTGGCTTTGGAGCAGTTCGGTCAGGCCCATGACGCTCGCCAGCGGGGTGAAGAATTCCTGCGGCAGCGTCGATTGGAGGCTCTCGCGCAATCGATCCACCGTGCGGCTGTCCACCCGGCGGCTGACCTTCGCACGCCGCAAGCGGGCGTCGACGCAACTGAGAAGCTCCTTCAGCCCGATCGGCTTCAGCAGGAAGTCGTCGGCTCCCAGATCCATGGTGGCGCGCGGATTCCCGAGGGTTTCCTTGCCGGTCATGAGGACGATTTGCCGGTCCCCCAGGACGGGATCCCGGCGCATCTCCTTCAGGAGGCGCCGGCCGTCCATGTCGGGCATGTCGATGTCGCAAAGGATGAGATCGGGCAGGTGGGTATGCGCGACCTTCCAGCCGGCGGCGGCGTCAGGGGCGCTCATGACATGGTAGCCGTTGCTCTCGAGTCCCAGCACCAGCGTCGCGGTCAGGTGCGGGTCGTCGTCGATGATGAGGAAGGTCTTGAGGCCAAAACCGGGGGAGGAGGAGGAAGCTGGGGAGGTCATGGTTGGCTCGACCGGAGTTTGATCAATTGTGGCAGAAGATTAGGAATTGGAAAGACCCGAAGAAATGAAACGGTCGCGCCGCGGGTCCCGCGAACTGCCGCGCCAGAGTGCGACCAGCCGGGAGGCGAGGGGAAGGGAGACGCGCTCGCTGGTCAGGTAACCGCGATGGGCGAGCGGGTTCCAGCCCGTCAGCAAGCCTCCCACCTTGACCGGCACGTCGCTGGTCACGGTCCGCGCGTACGCCGCGTTCAGGGTTTTCAGCGGGTAGGCGATCACGTCGCTGGGATCATAGTAGTTCTCCCAGACGGCGAGCGGCACGAGATCGGGATGATGTTTCCCGAGCTTCGGCGAGGGTACAGTGAGCGGGGTGCCAAAGTCCCTGAAGCGCAGGCTCCAGAGGGCAAGCGGACTGCCAAGCGTGAAGAAGCAGGTTAACGTCTCACCCTTCTCGAGGGGAGTGCGGCGGGGGCGCAGGGCCGCCCTGAACCGCTCGCCCAACAGCTTCTGCAACCGCTGGAGGTCGTGAAAGAAATTGATGCCGATGATCGTGCCGAGGCTGTGGGCTATGACCACCAGGGGCGCGTCCCGGCCGGCGATATCGGCGAGCACCCGCAGCCCGTCCGCGACCACGGAGTGGATCGCCTCGTAACAGTCGCGCTGGTGCCGGCCCGGCTGATAGGCGAGGGTGTCGCCCATGAAGTCCACTATGAACTGGCGCAGCAGCGCAAAGTCGAGCGGCCCGCCCTCCTGCAGACGCGCCCATAATTCGCGCTCCGGGCGCCGCAGGACCGGCTCCCAGAAGATCGGCCGAAAGACGAGGGCGGCGTCGGGATCGCTGCCAGCGTCGGCGGCGAAGCGGCGTTTCAGATCGGCGATCATGTCGTCGGCATAATCCGGGCGCGTGATTCCGGCACCGTGGATGATGGCAATGGCAATCTTCGCTGACATGGGTGCGGGTGATGCCGGCGGCGATCGGAATCGGGTGGCGGATATCGGGCGAGTGGTGCGCAGAACGGCCCGCGTCCGCGCAGGCGGTCGTGACGGGACGAATGCCTGCAGAATCTACCCGGATCCGAGCCGTTGGCCAATAGGCTGTTTACACTACGCCGGCGGCCGGGCAAGAGCCGGGCCGGGTCAGGCCGGACCCGGTCAGGTCAGCATCGCCGCCACGCACGCGGTGAGAAAGCAGGCGATGCTGCCGCCGATGAGCGCCTTGACTCCGAGCAGGGCCAGATTGGACCGCTGGCTCGGGGCCAGGGCGCTGATGCCGCCGATCTGGATGCCGATCGAACTGATGTTGGAGAACCCGCACAGTGCGTAGGTCAGGATGACGATGGCCCGCGGGTCGGTGAGCGCGCCGACGGCCTTGAGGTGGCCGAGCGTGGTGTAGGCGTAGAACTCGTTCAGGATGGTCTTTTCGCCGATGACCTGGCCGGCATACAGCAGGCTGCCGTGATCGATGCCCATCAGCCAGGCCAGCGGCGAAAACAGGTAGCCGAAGATGGCCTGCAGGGAGATTTGCGAATAGGTTCCGTGGCTGAGATGACCGAGATCGGCATTGAGGCCGGTCCAGGTGCCGACCCAGCGGCTGAGGACATAGTTGACGAAGGCGATCATCGCCGTGAAGACCAGCAGCATGCCGGCGACGTTGACGGCGAGCTTGATGCCATCGGTGGTGCCGTTGGTGATGGCGTCGAGCGCATTGGCGCCGATCTTCTCGCGGGTGACGTTGAGCGACCGGTCGACGGCCTCGGTCTGCGGCAGCAGGATTTTCGAGGTCAGCAGCGCCGCCGGGGCGGAGATGACCGAGGCCGTGAGCAGGTGCATGCCAAAGATGACCTGCTGGTGGACGTCGTTGCCGCCGAGGAACGTGATGTAGGCCACCATCACGGCGCCCGCGATGGTCGCCATGCCGCCGACCATGATGCAGAGGAGCTCCGAGCGCGTCATGGTGGCCAGATAGGGCTTGATCAGCAGGGGCGCCTCGGTCTGGCCGACGAAGATGTTGGCCGAGGCGGAGAGGGTCTCGGCGCCGGACAGCCGCATGGTCTTCGACATCACCCAGGCGAACACGTAGACGATCCGCTGGAGGATCGCCAGGTAGTAGAGCAGGGAGGTGAAGGCGGAGAAGAAGATGATCGGCGGGAGCACCTTCAGCGCGAAGATGTATCCCCAAGCCTGGCTGTCATTGAGCAGATTGCCGAACAGGAAGGTGGTGCCCACGTTGCTGAAGGCCACGAACTTCACGTACATCCGGCTGACAATTTCCACCGCCCAGCGCAGCGGGGCGAGGTGGAGCACGGCGAAGGCGATGACGATCTGCAGCGCCATCCCGGAGGCGACCAGCCGCCAGGGGATCGCCTTGCGGTTGGAGCTGAAGAGGGTGGCGATGCCGAGGAACGCGGCGATGCCGAGCAGGCCGCGCAGGACGTGAATCACGGTGACCATGGGGGCATGGGTTGGCGGAAGCGAAAGGCATGCCGAGCTTGCGAAGCCCGGTGTCCGGCGCGAGAACCAAGTTTGTCATGACGCATCAGGAACGACTGCAGCTTCATCTGGGCCGCCAGCCCGACATCGCCCGCGCCGCCTGGGTGGCCGCCAACGCCACCGTCGTCGGCGACGTCGCGCTGGGACCGCGGTCCAGCGTCTTCTACGGCGCCGTGCTCCGCGGCGACATTGCCCACATCGAGGTGGGCGAGGGCACCAACCTGCAGGACAACGTCATCGTGCACCTGGCCGACGACGGTGATGCGGTCATCGGCGCCTGGTGCACCGTGGGACACGGAGCCATCGTCCACGCCTGCACGGTGGAGGACGAATGCCTCATCGGCATGGGGGCGACGATTCTCGACCGGGCGCGGATCGGCGCGCGCAGCATCGTGGGGGCAAACGCCCTCGTGACCCAGGATTTCACCTGCCCGCCCGGTTCGATGGTGCTCGGGGCGCCGGCGAAGGTCGTCCGCGCCCTGACTCCGGAGGAACAGGCCGGCCTCCGCAAGTGGGCCGAGAAGTACGTCGAGGAGGCGCAAGCCCACGCCGCGCGAGGACGGCCGCACTGAAAAGGTGGCAATCCCGTCGGACTTAACCAAGCTGCCGGCATGAGCGACAACCAGGCGGATGCCGGAGCGACCAAGGCCGAGAGCCGGCCCGCGGACCACAAGGCTCCCGACGGGGCCGAGACGCATGGCACGTGGACGGCGCCGGACGGAACGTCGGTGCCCTACCTGACCCGCGCGGAATGGCTGATCCTGCGGGAGAAGGAGAAGCCGGCGGCGGAGATCTTCTCCATCGCCTACCTCCAGGAGGGCGCCAAGGGGCGCCCCCTCACATTCGTGTTCAACGGCGGCCCCGGGGCCGCCTCCGCCTACCTGCATGTGGGGGCATTGGGCACGCGCCGCGTGGTGTTCTCCAAGGACGGCGCGCCGCCGCCGCCGCCGGTCCGTCTGGCCGATAATGCGGAGTCGTGGCTCGCCTTTACCGACCTGGTCTTTGTCGACCCGGTCGGCACGGGCTTCAGCCGGACGATCGACGACCCGGAGTCGGAGGGACGGACGGACAAGGAGGGGGCCAAGCCGAAGCGCGATCCGAAGGCCTTCTTCGGCCTCAAGCGCGACCTGCAGTCGCTGGGCGAGTTCATCAGCCGGTTCCTGTCGCGGTACGACCGCTGGGATTCGCCGGTCTTCATCGCCGGCGAGAGTTACGGCGGATTCCGGGTGGCGAAGCTGGCCCGGCTGCTCCAGGAAAGCCACGGCATCGGGCTCAACGGTGCGATTCTGATCTCGCCTGCGCTCGAATTCGCGCTGCTCGATTCGTCGGATTACGACCTGCTGCACTGGCTCGACACGTTTCCGACCATGGCGGCGGCGGCCACCTGGCACGGCAAATCGGGCGAATTCGCCCGCGGGGCCCGGCTGGCCGAGGTGCTGGCGGCGGCCGAGACCTTCGCCACCACGGAGCTGGCAACCTTTCTGGCGCAGGGGGCGGCCATGCCCCGGCCGCAGCGCGACCGCGTCATCGGGCGGATGGCCCGGTTCACGGGCCTGCCGGCCGACCGGCTGGCGCGCAGCGAGGGGCGCATCACGATCAACGCGTTCGCCCGCGAGTTGCTGCGGTCGGAGGGACGCTTCTGCGGGCGGTACGACGCGACCATCACCGTTCGCGATCCCTTCCCGGACCGCGACATCTTCGAGGGCCCGGATCCGACACTGGTCGGGATCGAGCGGGTGTTTGCCGCCGGCATCAACAAGCGCATCCGTGCCGAGATCGGCGTGAAGACCGACCGGGAATACCACCTGTTGAGCTACGAGGTGAACAAGGCGTGGAAACTGGACTTTGAGCGGCATGCCCTGGAGAGCCAGGTCGGCGCCACCGACGACCTGCGCTACGGGATGTGCCTGAATCCGCACATGAAGGTCTTCATCGCCCACGGGTGCTACGATCTCGTGACGCCGTATTTTTCGTCCCACCGCATCCGAAACCTGATGAAACTCGACGAGCCGTCCGGTCGCAACCTGACGACGCGCCACTTCGGGGGCGGCCACATGTTTTACACCTGGGAGGCAAGCCGGATCGATTTCCGCGATTCGATCGGCGCGTTCTATGCCGGGGCGCTGACTTCGGCCTGAAAGCCGCGATCGTTCGCCGTTGGCGCGGCCTTGACCCCCTCCGGGCGCCGCGATAAACCCGCGCGGTTCATGGGATCGTCGGGCCGCGGGCCACCACCGGTCCGAACCCGGGCGACCCCGGGAAGGAGCCAGCGATGAAAGCTAACATGGGAAGCGCGGATCGTGTGATCCGGGTGATAGCGGGCTTGGTGATTGTCGGGGTGGGGTGGGATAACCACAGCTGGTGGGCCCTCGTCGGCCTGCTGCCGATCCTGACGGCGGTCGTCGGCTTCTGTCCCGGCTACTTGCCGTTTGGGTTCAGCACCCGCAAGCCCGATGACAAGGAGCCGCCGATCCCTCCGGGGGGACCCAAGGCAGCCTGAACGACCCGGCGTTGCGACGGGATGGCTCGGCCGTCGAGAGCGTCGCCGCAAGGCGACCGTGCCGGCCCGGGCCGCGGTCAGGCCGCGGGCACCACCGTGACGCTCTCCACGGCAATGCGTTCGACCGGCTTGCTGCGCTCGCTGCCGCTGGCGGAGCAGGGCACGCTCGCGATCCGGTCAAGGACATCCAATCCCTTTACGACCTCGCCAAAGGCGGTGTACTGGCGGTCGAGAAAACGGGCCTCGCCGTGGCAAATGAAGAACTGCCTGCCCGCTGAATCCGGGTGGGATGAGCGCGCCATGGACAGCACCCCGCGCACGTGGGGCTTCTCATTGAACTCCGCCTTGAGCTTCCAGCCCGGGCCGCCGGTGCCGGGCATGCCCTTGGCGCCGGCCTTCGTGTTGGGGCAGCCGCCCTGGATCATGAAGCCCGTGATGATGCGGTGGAATTCCGTCCCGTCATAGAAGCCCTCGCGGGCGAGCTTCTTGAAGTTCTCAACCGTCTTCGGGGCCACGTCGGGCCAGAAGGCGACGGTCATTTCACCGTAGGAGGTCTTGATGATGGCGTTTTCGGCAGGCGCGGCGGGTGTGCTCATGGATCGGGCAACAAGACGCACGGCCCCCCGCGGCGCAAGCGTCAAAATCGGATCGCGGCCCCATCCGGGGGGCGCGCCGCGCCGCCCGAAGAATCTCCTGCGCCCGGTGCGTCCGGCGTCAAACCACCTTGGCGTCGATCAACTCGCAGAAATAGTGGATGAGGAACAGGTGGGCCTCCTGCGCGGCGCGGCCGCTGGAGCCGGGGATGATCAGTTCGCAGGTGGCCAGTCCCTTGGCCTGGCCGCCGCCGCGGCCGAGAAAAGCCAGGCTTTCCAGTTTGCGGTGTTGGGCGGCCTGCAGGGCCCGCACGATGTTCAGGGAGTTGCCACTCGAGGTGAAAACCACCACCAGATCGCCGCGCCGGGCCAGCCCGTCGATCTGGCGCGCGAAGACATCCTCGAACTTGAAGTCGTTGCCGATGCACGTGAGCAGCGAGCCGTCGGCGTTGAGGGCGATGGCCGGCAGCGGCCGGCGGGTCTTGAAGTACCGGCCCACCAGCTCGGTGGCAAAATGCTGCGCTTCCGCCGCGCTGCCGCCGTTGCCGCAGACGATCAGCTTTCGTCCGGCCTTCAGGGTGCGGAGAAGCATCCGGCCGGCCCGGTCGACTTCCGGGCGCAGTGACGTCAGCGACTGGAAGGCGCTGACCGACTCGGCAAGCAGGGCATCGAAAGACATGAGCTGGATATGAATTGGAAATGGCGCGAGCGCGACGGAAATTTATGCGTCGTGCACGCGCCGGCCGGCCCGTAGACATGTGGAGGCGCGCCCGGTTCGCGTGCCGCAGCTTGATTCGGCGGATTCCGTGGGGAAGAGTCAGGATATGCCGTATTTCGACCACAATGCCACCACGGCGCTGGCTCCGGCCGCCCGTGCCGGCTGGCTGCGCGCCGTCGATGAATCGTGGCAGAACCCGTCGAGCCCCTACCGGGACGCGGCGCGCGTGCGGGTGCGCGTGGAGCAGGCCCCGGAACAGCTGGCCGAATGGTTGGAATGCCCGCCGGCCCAAATCGTGTTCAACTCGGGCGCGACCGAGGGAACCAACGCCGTGTTTGCCCACTGGGCGTTGTCGCTGCCGTCGGACCGGCTGGTAGCCGTCAGCCCGACCGAACATCCCTGTGTGCTGGAATCGGCCCGCCGCCACTTTCCCGCCGCGCGCCTGGTCTGGCTGGCGGTCGACGGCCACGGGGTGGTCGATCTGGATCGTCTGGCGGCGCTCCTGCATTCGGGCGCCGTCGGGGCGGTGTCGGTGATGGCGGCCAACAACGAGACCGGGGTGATCCAGGACTGGCGCGGAATCGCCGCTCAATGCCGGCGCCACCGCGTGGCCTACCATTGCGATGCGGCGCAGTGGGTGGGCAAGCTCCCGGCTGGCGGTTTGGGGGGCGTCGACTGGATGACCGCCTCGGCGCACAAGTTCGGCGGACCCAAGGGAACCGGGTTCCTGAAGGTGCCGGCCGACGCCGAGGGTTTTCGAGCCCTGGCCGGCGGCGAGCAGGAGCATGGTCATCGGGCGGGCACCGAGAATTTTCCTGCGGTCGCCGCGATGGTGGCGGCGCTCGCCGACGCCGAGTCCGGCAAGGTGTTGCATGAGACGCTTCACGCCCGGCACCGGGATCGATTCGTGGCCGGACTCCGCACCCAGATGCCGGACTGCCGGGTCGTCGGCGAGCGGGCGGACCGGCTGTGGAACACGGTCTCGCTGCTGCTGCCGCGAGGGGACAATCTGCGTTGGGTGACGAAGCTGGACCGGCGCGGATTCCAGGTGTCGACCGGATCGGCCTGCGCGGCGGGGCGCGAGGGCCCGTCGCACGTGCTCGCGGCGATGGGAATTCCGGCCGCAGAGGCGCGGCGCGTCGTCCGGATCAGCGCGGGGTGGGAGACAACCGAGGAGGACTGGCGCGGATTGGCGGCGGCCCTGCTCGCCGTCAACGGCGAGATCGGGTCGGAGCCGGGGGTGCTCCCCGCGCCGTGAAGCCGGCACCACCTCTTCCCCCGGCGCCCGAGGGTGTGATGTCCGCGGGCCGGCTGCTGGCCAGCTGGCGGAGCTTCGCCCCGGCCACGCGGCGCCTCCTGGGCGCACGCTTCTGGCGGAGCCTGGCGCAGGGCGCGCTCGTGGTCGACCTGGCGCTCTACCTCCATGCGCTCGGATGGTCGGGGGTGGCCATCGGCGTGGTGCTGAGCGGCGGCGGCCTGGCGGGCGCCGGTCTGAATCTCGCCGTGGGCATGGCCAGCGACCGCCTGCGGAGAAAGCCGTTTCTTCTGGCCTACGAGGCATTGTCATGCGGGTGTGCCGTGGTCGCCTTGTTCACGGCCAGGGACCTGCCGCTGGCGGCGGCCATTGTCCTGGCGGGGTTCGGGCGGGGCGCCAACGGCGCCGCCGGTCCGTTTGCGCCGGCCGAGCAGGCCTGGCTCGCCGAGGCGGTCGAACCGGCCGCGCGCGGGTTCACCTACAGTTTCAACGTGGCGCTGGGTTCCTCCGGCATGGCCTTGGGCGCCCTGATGGCCGCCCTGCCGGCATTCTGGCGGCACTGGCTGGGACCGGCGGACGCCTACCGGCCGTTGTTCCTGTTGGTGTTGCTGGGAAACGCCGTGAATCTCGTGTTGCTCTCGCGGACGCCGGAATTCCGGCGTCCGGGACCGGCGCCCGAATCGGCGCAGGCTCGGGTGCTGTCGGCCGGCAAGCGGAGCCGCGAAAACCGGTTCCTGCGCCAGCTGGTCGGTCTGAACGCGGTCAATGGCCTGGCCATCGGCCTGACCGGGCCGCTCATGGCCTACTGGTTCCAGCAGCGCTTTCACGTCGGCCCGTCGGTGATCGCGCCGGCCATGGCGCTGACCTTCGCCATCACGGCGGCGGGCGCGCTGGTGGCGGGACACCTGACCCGCGATGCGGGCATCGTGCGGGTGGTGGTGTGGGGGCGCGGCGCCGGGGCCCTGCTGCTGTTTCTGCTGCCCCTGATGCCGATCTATGCGCTGGCCGCGCTCATCTTCATCCTGCGGTCGGCGCTGAATCGCGGCACGGTCGGCGCCCGTCAGGCGCTGGTCGTGAGCGCCGTGCGGGACGAGCGGCGGGGCCTGGCCTCGAGCCTGAACGCCCTGTCGATGCAACTCCCCCAGTCGATCGGCCCCACCATCGCCGGCGCGCTGATCGGCTCCGGCTGGTTTGCCACGCCCTTTGTGATCGGTGCGGCGCTGCAGGGACTCTACGCGTTGCTGTACGGCCGGGTCTTCGGCCCGCGCGAACGCGAGTTCCTCTCGGCCGACGGAGCGTCGGGTTGAGGCGCCGCCGGCGAAACAGGCTGGTTTTTTCCCGGCGAATCCCTGTAGTCCGGTGACTCCCGCTCATGCGCCTGCGCAAACTTACCATCCAGAACTGGCGCAACCTCGGACAGGTCCGCCTCGAGTGCCGGGGGCGGCGGCAGTTCCTCGTCGGTGCCAACGGCCAGGGCAAGACCAGCGTGCTCGAAGCGGCCGGGTTTCTGACGGCGCTGCGCTCCTTCCGGGCGTCCGATCCCCGGCTGCTGATCGCGCACGGGCGCGAGGAAGCGGCGCTGGCCTGCGAACTGGAGCACGAGCGCTATGGGGAAACCACCGTGACGATCCGGCTGCGCGCGGGAGCGCGCGAGGTGTGGTGCGACCAGGAGCGCATCACGCGCCTCGCGGACCACGTCGGCCGCTTCCCCACCGTGGTGTTCTCCTCGCAGGATCTGCTGCTCGTGCGCGGCGCACCGGCCTTGCGGCGCCGGTGGCTCGACCTGACGCTCGCATCGATGGACGGCGATTACTTGCGTGTTTTGCAGGGCTACCATCGGGCGCTGGCGGCGCGCAACCTGCTGCTCAAGACCGGCGGAAACGAAGCCGAGGTGGCCGCCTTCGAGACGCAGCTGGCGCCCGCGGGCGCGCAGCTGGTCGCGCGCCGGACCGAAGGCGTGGCGGCCCTGGGCGAACACCTGGGCGCGACCTATGCGCGCATCGCCCCGGCGGGCGAGCCGGCCGGGCTGGCCTACACCCCGGACGTGGCCGAGACCGCGGCGGAGGCGCTGGCGGCGCGGTGGGCGGACGGACGCCCGCGCGACCGGCTGGCGCGGACCACGCAACGCGGACCACACCGGGACGATGTCGAGTTTGTCCTCGCCGGGTGGCCGGCGCGCGAGGTCGCCTCGGAAGGCCAGCAGCGCAACCTCGTGCTGGCGCTGCGTCTGGCCCAGGCCGCCTGGTACCGGACGCGCGCGGACATCCGGCCGGTGCTGCTGGCGGACGACGTCCTGGGTGAGTTGGATCCGGAGCGTCGCCACCGGTTCTGGGCGACCCTTGATGACGGGCAGCAGGTCATCGCCACCGGGACGAGCCTGCCGGAGGACGCCGCACACGGCGGCTGGCAGGTGTTGCGGATGACAGCGGGGCAGGTCGCCGAGGAGGGCGCGCCGGATGCACCTTGAGGCGTGGCAGTGGGCCCTGATCGCGGCGGGTGCGTTCGTCGCCGGCATGTCGAAGACCGGCATCACGGGTCTGGGCATCCTCTGCGTGGCGATCGTCACCAACCTGCTCCCCGCCAAGCAGGCCACGGGGCTCGTCCTGCCGCTGCTGATCGTCGGCGACGTCTATGCCGTCACCAGCTATCGACGGCACGCCTCGTGGCGGCATCTCTGGCGGTTGTTTCCGTGGACGGCTCTCGGCGTGATCCTGGGCTCGCTGGCCCTGGGGCACCTCGACAATACGGCCACCCGAAAACTGATCGCGGGGATCGTCCTCGCGATGTTTGCCCTGCACGTGGGGCGGAAATGGTCGGCGGCACGCCGGGCGGCCGCCGGGGCGCCGGCCGACGACTGGGCGACGCATGCCCCGGCGTGGTTCGGCGTCGGGGCGGGCGTGCTCGCCGGATTCACCACCCAGGTCGCGAATGCCGCCGGTCCCGTCATGGTCCTGTACCTTCTGGCCATGGGGCTGCCAAAGATGGAGTTCCTCGGCACCGGCGCGGTGTTCTTCCTGTGCCTGAACCTGTTCAAGGTTCCCTTCATGGCGGGATTGGGAATGATCACGGCGACGAGCCTGCACGCCGACCTTTGTCTGGCGCCGGCCGTCCTGATCGGAGCATTTACCGGCCGGTGGCTGGTGCAGTACCTCAACCAGCGCCGGTTTGAAATCATGGTGCTCGGCCTCACGCTGGTCGCGGGACTCAAGCTCCTCTTTTAGCATCCAGCGGGCGCCGGATCGGAATGACACCGGTCCGGAGCCCGTGGCATGGGGAAGCCGGGGATTGCGGACGATCAGCCGATGTTCAACCGAAAGACGTGGCCGAAGGGTGTCAGCGACGACGACGTGAGGTTGCCGAGCTGCGACACATAGGGGGCGTCATCCAGGCGGTCAAAGGACACATTGAGAGCGACCTCGTCACCGCGGCTGCTCGTCACGTCGTAGGCGGGAATCTCCAGCCGGGTGGAATTGATGTTGCCGAAAAACAGATTGGTCGGATGTACCGCGAGGTAGAGCGCACGGTGCTGGTTCAGGTTGATCAGGGCGTCGGTCACGAAACCGATGTCGGTTCCACCCTTGCCGAACACCTCGGACTGGTAGAGCGAGGAGTAGGTGACGTAGCGCCCGCCGGGCAGCCGGGCCCGCAGGTGATAGGCGTGGTCGAGGTGCACGACATCCGCCCGGCGCGCGAAATAGGAGGTGACATTGACCGGCAGCGGCGCGATGGCATCGAACGCCTGCCGCGAAAGGGCGATGCGGAAGGTGTCGCCTTGCTGGCGGATCGCCTGCACCGGCACGGCGCGTGAGCGTCCGAAGAATCCGTCGGCCACGATCACGTCGGTCAGCCGCGGCTGGCCGTGAAAGTCGAAGACAAAGTCCGAGATTTCCCCCACCTTGTGACCGCCGCTGGAGATGACGCGGGATCCGAGCACCCATTCGGCGGGGTAGAGGCTGACGGTGGTGCCGTGGAGCGTGACTCCGGCGTGGAGGGAGGGTGCGAGCGCGAGCAGTCCGGCGGCGACGAGCGCGGCGGACCGGCGGAGAATGAGGATTGGTTTCATAGTGCGAACTTCAGTTTGTTATTCCCCTGTGTCTGTGCGAGGGGCGGGTGGGTTCCATGGTCACCCCCTGTGTCCGCAAGAAATGGGTACGC
>JBJKRV010000518.1:0-6049 GCA_046704465.1 Opitutaceae bacterium
CGCCGCTGCCTTGCGTTCCTCGACATGCGCGATCGCATCGCGCAGGACTTTGAGATCGGCATCGGGCCTGACGCCGTGTTCGGCCAGATGCCGGCGGAAGGCGCGTGCCCCCGGTTCGAACTCGACCGGTCGTCCGGCGCGCTCAGGGCGGTGACGCCGGTAGGACGCACGCGGATGACGGCGCTCGACAACGTGCTGGCGGCCGTGGCGAAGGCGGCGCGCGGGCCGGTCGGCTCCACCCATCTGCCTTGGGCGAAACTTTCCGCGCCGGCAACGATCGACGGCCACGAGTTTGAACTGGTGGTCCTGCAGGCCTACGGCCGGATCCGCCAAGACGGACACGTGGAGACGAACGACCTGTCCCTGCTGGTGCTGGAGCGTTGACAGTATGGGGGTGAGGGATTGTGGGGCCGCAAAGAGGCCTTGGCAGAAGCAGAGGTGAAGCCGGTCGCCCGGTGCCGGCCGGAGCGTCGACTCCGCTGCTGGCCAGATCCCGAGTCACGTCACCAGTGTCGGCTGGCGGAGACCTACGGTTCGCCGACCTCGGACAGGCGACCCGCACCCATCACGGTTTGCATCGTTGGGTCTGACGGATTTCCGATTGTCCGGCCGGGCCTTGCGTCGCGGCCCGCAAGGCGGCACAGTGTTCGGGACGCGCCGCCGTTCCGGCCGGCGGCCGCGGAAGGAAGCCCATGAAAAACGATCCGAAGCATTTCCGCGTGAAAAACGGCCAGCGGGTGAAGCTGGATCGCTGGCCGACGAAGGTCCGGCCGTTCTACCGGTCGAAAAAGCACTACGAAAAGCTGCTGGAGGAGCACGTGGACGCGATGAGCCGGTTGCAGGATCTGCTCTACGCCCACAACCGTTACGCGCTGCTGATCATCTTTCAGGCGATGGATGCCGCCGGGAAGGACGGGGCGATCAAGCACGTAATGTCCGGCCTGAATCCTCAGGGCTGCCAGGTTCACAGCTTCAAGCAGCCGAGCTCCGAGGAGCTGCAGCACGATTTTCTGTGGCGCACGACCTGCCGCCTGCCGGAGCGGGGGCACATCGGGATCTTCAACCGCTCGTACTATGAGGAGGTCCTGATCGCGCGGGTGCATCCGGAGGTCATCGACGGGCAGCGGCTGCCGCCCGAGTTGAGCGGGGGCGACAACTTTTGGTCGCACCGCTACCGTTCGATCGTGGACCTGGAGAAGCACCTGCACCGGAACGGCACCCGCGTCATCAAGATTTACCTGCACCTGTCCAAGGGCGAGCAGCGGCGCCGGTTTCTCGCGCGGATCGACGAGCCGGGCAAGAATTGGAAGTTCAGCCTGTCCGACCTCGCCGAGCGGCGCCGGTGGGACGACTACCGGGATGCCTACGAACGGTGCCTGGGCGCGACGAGCACGAAAGCGGCGCCCTGGTATGTGGTGCCGGCGGACGACAAGGAAAACGCCCGCCTGGTCATCTCACAGATCGTGCTGGAGGAACTGCAGAGCCTGAAGATGCAGTACCCGCAGCCCAGTGCCGACCGGCGCAAGGAATTGAAGTCGATCCGGAAGGTGCTGGCGAAATAGCCGGAAGGCAGAGGCCAGAAGGCAGAGGTCGGAAGTCAGAAGTCAGTGGTCAGAAGCCGGGAGACTGGTCAGTTGAGCGATGACCGGTGACCATTAACCAATGAAATTGACCAATCCCCAGGCACCAATTCCCTCTGCTCGCGCAGGCACGCTCGTGAGAGCGTGAGGCTACACCAGACCGGCCTCGCGAAAGCTGTAGTAGCCGCGACCGGCCGGATCGCCGGCCTTGGTGCCGATGACGAGGTGGTCGAGCAGTTCGATGTCGACCGCGACGGCTGCCTCGCGCAACCGGCGGGTGACCTGCAGGTCGGCCGAACTCGGCGCGGGATCGCCGCTGGGATGGTTGTGAACGCAGATCACCGCCGTCGCGGCTTCGCGGATGGCGGGCCGGAATACCTCCCGCGGGTGCACCAG
This sequence comes from Opitutaceae bacterium, assembly GCA_046704465.1. Taxonomy (GTDB): domain Bacteria; phylum Verrucomicrobiota; class Verrucomicrobiia; order Opitutales; family Opitutaceae; genus Fen-1467. The sequence continues at coordinate 1,977 of JBJKRV010000518.1, forward strand.
GCTGCCGGTCGCGGTGCCCGAGGTGACCTCGACCCGCTTGATCAGCCGGTTCTTCCGGTTGAGGCAGAGGATCCACAGCTTTTCGACCGTCAGGCCCGAGACCACCGGTTGGAAATGGGCGAACACGAGCTCGGGGCGGCTCATGAGCGGGGTCTCGCCCTGGGCCTGGCCGAGCACGCGTCGGGCAAGTTCCATGACCGCGACCAACTGCAGGGCCTTGACGTGCCCGATGCCCCTGGTCCGGCGGAAGTCGCTCTCGCTCCAGCCCACGAGGCCGGACAGCGAACCGGCTTCCGCGATGAGGCGGGAGGCGAGCGCCAGCACGTCGAGATCGCGACTGCCGCTGCGGACGAGCATCGCAAGCAGTTCCGTGTCGCTCAGGGCCGCCGCGCCGAAGCGTTCGAGACGCTCCTGCGGCCGCTCGCCCACGGCCATTTCGCGCAGCCGGAGGGAAGGGGAAGGTTCAGCCGGAGGCACGCGGACATGCTTGCGCAACGGCCTTTTCAAGCAACAGAAAATAACCGCATGATTTGGCGCAAAGGCTCCCGATGCAGGCGGGGACGCCTGCGCTACAATCAGGTTGCTCTCGGACGGACACCCGTAGCGCGGGCCTCCGGCCTGCCACGGAAGACGTACTTGCGAGCAGGCGAGACGCCTGCGCTGCGATGACGTAGCTTGCGGACCGACACCCGCGCCGCCGGGGCCTCCCGTGTCCGCCTCAGAACAGCTTCACGTAGGCGTTGCGCCGGAGGCGCTCAAGCCAGCGCTGCTGCGACTGTCGCGTCATCTGCTGCGCCAGGATGCGCTCGATCTGGTCACGCACCTGGTCGAGCGGTTGGATGCCGGCATAGCGGCGGTCCTCGACGTAGAGCAGGAAGCAGCCCTCGTGCACGATGATCGGCGGGCTGACCTGGCCCTTCTTGAGCGAGAAGAGAATGTCCGTGAATTCCTTGCGCATGTCCGAGCGCTTGATCCAGCCCCAGTCGCCGCCGGTCGACCGGCGGGGATCCTGCCCGTATTGGCGCGCCAGTTCGGCGAACGGCTCGCCGTCGTGGAACTTGGCCAGAACGGCGTCGGCCTTGGCGCGGAGCTGGGAGTCGGTCTCGCCGGCCGACCGGGCGAACTGGATCACACGCACCAGCGCGGCGTCCTCCTGGTAAAACCGGTCCTTGTTCTCCTTGTAATAGGTCTCGACCTTGACCGGGCTGACGATGCCGCGGGACTTCCGCTGCTGCTGCTCCATGTACTGGACGATGATGTCGTCCTCGACCTTCTTGCGATAGTCGTTGAGGGTCATGCCCTGGGTGCGGAGGTAGTTGAGAAACTTGGAGCGGTCGCCGTCGAACTGGGTGATGAGCTGCTCGGAGATCTGGTTGTCGATGATGCTGGCCGGGACGTGGCGGACGTTCTTGGCATCGCCGTCGACCGGTTTGTAGAACGCCTTGATCATCAACTGTTGGTCGATCAGGTTCTGGATGACGTCGTCCTGCAGCGACTGGAGCTTGTCATCGAACTCCTTCTCGTTGCGCGACTCCTGGCGCAGGGCCGGGATGAGGGGCGAGATCACCTTCCGGACGTCGTCGACGGTGATGATCTTGTTCTCGACGATGGCGACGATTCCGTCGGCATACCGCATGTCGAGGTTGTCGGCCGGTGGGTTTGCCGGCAGGCCTTGGGCCCTAAGCAGGGGCTCGCACGCGAGAGTAAAGAGGGCGCAGATGACGGCGACGCGGCGAAGCTTCATGTATCCGGCAAGTTGTCCAAGAAAGTGGCGATTTCGCGCAACCTTAGGAGCGGCCGGGGGGCGGTCAAGCGGGGAAACCTGTTCCCCAACAGGACATAATCGCCGCGTTGTCCCGGGCTCCGTTGGCACTTTAGGCGATTGCCTTCAGTTTCGACGGACAGCAGTCCCTTTTGTTCCGCCCGTAAGCGGATCTCGGTCACAAACAGCAGGGCGCGAACCTCGTCGCCGAACTGGCCGAAGCGATCGCGCAGCTCGGCCTCGATCGCGCGGAGCCCGGGCAGGTTCTCGGCCAGGGCCATGCGGCGGTAGAAGTCGATGCGCAGGCGGGTCTCCGAGATGTAGGTGAAGGGGATGCGCGCCTGGATCCGCGGGCACTCGCCGCCGGCGAGTTCGGCGTCGCGCAGCACGGTATAGCCGTCCTCGTAGCGCCGCCGGTCGGCGGCGGGCTCGCCCTCGCCGACAAAGACGAAATCCAGCTTCACTGCGGCCCGGATGGCGGCCGCCGCCTTGTCGCCCTTGAGGCGGGCGACGCTCTGCCGCAGGAGCTGGCAGTACAGTTCGAAGCCCACGCCCACGATGTGTCCGCTCTGTTCGGCGCCGAGGAGGTTGCCGGCGCCGCGCAGCTCGAGGACGCGCATCGCGATCCGGAAGCCGGCCCCGAGCTGGTTGTGCTGGCGCAGGGCGTTCAGGCGCTGCCGGGCCAGCTCCATCAGCCGGGTGTGGCGGCGCAACAGGAGGTAGGCGTAGGCCTGATGCTTGAACCGGCCGACCCGCCCCCGCAACTGGTAAAGCTGGGCCAGGCCAAACCGGTCGGCGCCCTCGATGATGAGCGTGTTGCAGTTGGGGATATCGAGGCCGCTCTCGATGATAGTCGTACAAACCAGCACCTGGTGTCGCCCGGCCACGAAATCCGTCATGACCTCCTCCAGGCCGGATTCGCCCATCTGGCCGTGGCCGACCGCGATGCTCAGGTCCGGCAGCAGCTCGCGCAGGCGCGCCGCGACGAAGTCGATCGTCTGCACCCGGTTGTGGAGATAAAACACCTGGCCGCGGCGCCGGATCTCGTGGCGGATCGCCTCGACCACGAGCTTCTCGTCGTAGGTGCGGACGATCGTCTGGATGGGGTGGCGGTCGGCGGGCGGTGTCTCGATCACGCTCAAATCGCGCGCCCCGGTCAGCGCCAGGTAAAGGGTGCGGGGGATCGGGGTGGCGCTCATCGACAGCACGTCGACGTGGGCGCGCCAGCGCTTGAAGACCTCCTTGTGCTTCACCCCGAAGCGCTGCTCCTCGTCGATCACCACCAGGCCGAGGTCGTGAAAGGACACGTCGCGCTGGATGAGCCGGTGCGTGCCGATGAGGATGTCGACCTCGCCCCGCGCGGCGGCCGCGATGATCCGGCGCTGGTCGGCCCGGGGCCGGAAGCGGCTGAGCACCTCGATCGCGACCGGGTAGCCCGCCATCCGCTCGCGGAAGGTGTTGAGGTGCTGCTGGGCGAGCACGGTGGTGGGGACGAGCACCGCCACCTGCCGGCCGTCGAGCACGGCCTTGAAGGCGGCCCGGATCGCCACCTCGGTCTTGCCGAAGCCGACGTCGCCGCACACCAGGCGGTCCATGGGGCGCGCCTGCTCCATGTCGCCCTTCACCTCGCCGATGGCCCGGAGCTGGTCGGGGGTTTCGGTGAAGGGAAACGCGGCCTCGAAGGCGCGCTGCCAGGGGGCATCCGGGGCAAAGGCATGCCCGGGCTGGGCCGCGCGCCGGGCCTGGATCTCCAGCAACTCGGCGGCGAGGTCCAGGGTGGCGCGCTCGGCGGCGGCGCGGGTTTTTTCCCAGCGGCCGGTGCCGATGCGCCCGAGCTGCGGCCGCGTCTTGGCCAGCCCGACATAGCGGGAGACCAGGTGCGACTCCTGCAGCGGCACGTGGAGGGTGACCTTGTCGTCGAATTCGAGCGAGATGACCTCGCGCACGCCGTCGGCGGTCTCGATCTTCGTCAGGCCGCGGTACAGCGCGACGCCGTGCTGCAGGTGCACGACGAAGTCGCCCTCGACCAGTTCGGAGAAGTCGAGCAATTGATCCACCTGCGAGGGCGTGGCGACCGCGCGGTGGTGCAGTGACGCCCGCCGCGGGCGCCGCCGGCCGAATATCTCCGTCTCGGTGACGAGCACGAAGCCGCGGGCCTTCGGGGCGAGGGCCAGGGCCGGCGGCGACGGCGCGCCGGGCGTCTCCCGGTGCGTCACCCGGAAGCCCTCGTTGACGGCACCGCGCCACAGTCGGGGCGGCCGGCCGGTGAAGCCGGGATGGGCGCCCACGATCTCGCGCACATGGTCGTCGT
>JBJKRV010000519.1:0-4702 GCA_046704465.1 Opitutaceae bacterium
CATCATGGCCGTCCTGCTGCTGGAGCTCTGGTTCGACTACCGTCACGACTTCGTCCGGTGGTCGGAACAGGGGCGCGCGTTCCGGCACCGGCTCTACCGCCTGCTGACCGTGGGTGTGCGTGACGTCTCGCCCCAGGCACTGCACCTCGACGAGCGGATGGGCAAGGCGATCACGATCATCGGCATTCCGTCGGCCTTCCTGCTGCACGGCTACGTCGGCTTCATCTTTGGCTCGATCAAGGCCAATCCCTGGTGGGGCAACGTGCTCATGCCGGTGATCTTCATCTTTTCGGCGATCGTCTCGGGCATCGCGCTGTGCGTGTTCGTCTACCTCGGGCTCAACTGGCTCCGGCGCACCAGGGCCGACGGCGCCTGCCTCGACGAGATGGGCAAGTTCCTGTTCTACGCCCTGGTGGTGGACTTCACGTTCGAGAGCCTGGACTGGATCCACCGGCTGTACGAGGCCGAGGAATCGGTGCAGATCCTCAAGCAACTGGCGGCGGGCCGGCTGTTCTACACCATGCTGATCGGCCAGCTCTGCCTGGGCACGCTGCTGCCGCTGCTGCTGCTGGGCAGCATCCAGCTCACCGGCAAACGGATTCCGGCCCTAATCCGGAAGCGGATCTACCTGCTCACCTCGGTGCTCATCCTCTGCGGCGTGCTGCTGATGCGCTGGAACGTGGTCATCGGCGGCCAGCTCTTCTCCAAGAGCCTGCGCGGCATCATGAGCTTCCACCTGCGGCTGGCCGGCCAGGAGGGCTGGCTGATGTCCATTGCGCTGATGATCCTGCCGTTCCTGCTCCTCTGGGTGCTGGTGCGGCTGTTTCTGCCGACGAAGACCGAGTCCGCCGCCGTCCCGACCGCCTGAGCCGGCGCGCGCGGCACCCCACGACCACACCAACTTCGGACAAGCTACCGTGGCGCAGGCCTCCCGCCTGCCATGCAGCACCTACCCCTGCAGTCGGGACGGCAGCGCCACGGTAGCGGGGTCCCGATCCAGTTCCGGCGAGCCGGCTGAGGCGCGGGTTTGCGGCTGTCTTGCGAGCGCCAGCCCCCCGAAGAGGGTCGGTGGCGCAGGCGGCCGGCGGCGCCACGCCGCCGCGACTGCCTCACACGTTCTCGTCGCCCGCCTCGCCGTCGCGCGCCGGATCGCGGTTGGCCGGCAGGTGCTGCGGCAGGAACAGGTAGTAGTTCATGAACCACCAGCTTCGCGAGGAACGGTAGAGCAGCAGCGGGACCGTGACCGCGCCCACCCCGGCGAGCACCGCCGCGGTCGTGACTCCGATCACCCCGCACCACGCCAGCACCAGCACCGGCACCAGGAACCCCACCACCGTCAGCCCGTAGTTGAGGGCCACCGAGCCGAGGAAGAACCCCTCGTCGCGCTCAAACCGCAGGCCGCAGCGCGGGCAGGCGTCGTTGAGCTGGAACAGCGTGCCGCGCTTGAACAACGTGCGGCCGCCGCAATTGGGGCAGCGGTTGGCGAGACCACGCGCCACGACCTGGAGCCGCGTGACTTTCATGCCGGAGTCCGGTCCCGAGGGTCGCTCTCCAGGCTCCGGGCGTTGGGTTTCGCGTTCACAGCCACGCCGGATTCACCCTCGACCCAGAACCCTGAACTCAGAACCCAAAACGCTGGAGCCCCGCCGCGGGCTCAGGCGCCGCCGAGTTGGAAGCGCACGAACCGCCGCACCTGGATGTTCTCGCCGATCTTGGCGACGCATTCGGTGAGGAGGTCCTTCACGGTCTTTTCCGGCTGCTTCACGAACGGCTGGTCCAGCAGGCAGATCGTGGAAAAGTACTTGTCGAGCTTGCCGGACACGATCTTCTGGATCGCCGCTGGCGGCTTGCCCTGCACCTGGGCCATGGCGATTTCGCGCTCGCGGGCCAGTTCGGTCTCCGGCACCTCCTCCCGGCGCACGTACGTGGGATTGGCCGCGGCGATCTGCAGGCAGAGATCGCGGCAGAGGGTCTTGAAATCGTCGGTGCGCGCGACGAAGTCGGTCTCGCAATTCACCTCCACCATCACGCCGACCTTGCCGCCGACGTGGATGTAGCTTTCGACCAGCCCTTCGCTGGTGGTCCGCTCCGCCTTCTTGGCCGCGGAGGCCGCGCCCTTCTTGCGGAGAATCACGATGGCTTCCTCGGCGTTGCCGCTGGCCTCGGTGAGGGCTTTCTTGCAGTCGAGCAGACCCGCGCCGGTTTTCTCGCGGAGTTCGCTGACCATTTGGGCGGTGATGACGGTGCTCATGTTGTCAAAGGCAATTGGATTGGGTCGGGACGCAGGAACGGCGGCACTTGATTCGGCGCCGGGCCGGAATCCGGCCCGGACGCGGACGCCGCCTATTCCTCTGAATCGGATTTCTTGACCGCCCGGGCGGGTTTCTTCTTGGCGGCCAGCTTGCCGGACTCCTCGGCGGCCGGAGCCGGCTCCTCGGCGAGCGTCTCCATGTCCGGCACGCCGGAAGGCAGCTCGATCTTCTCCAGGTCGACATCGGCCGCCGGCACCCCCGCCGCCTCCGCGACGGCCACGGTCGCGGCCCGCAGATCGGCGGTACCGCGGGCGACATGGCGGCACTCACGCTGGGCCAGGCCCTGCTGAACCGCGTTCGCCATTGCGTCCACGATGGCCCGGATGGACTTCACGGCGTCGTCGTTGCCCGGGACGGGATGCGTGACCGTGGTGGGATCGGAGTTCGTGTCGACGAGGGCGACGCAGGGGATGCCGCAACGATTTGCCTCGGCCACCGCGATCTTCTCGTGGTTCACGTCGATCACCAGCAGGGCGCCCGGCAGGCCGTCCATGTCGAGGATGCCGTCGAAGTTGCGCTGCATGCGGGCCATCTCGCGTTTGATGGCGGACTCCTCCTTCTTGGGGAGCTTCGCCATCTCCCCCGAGGTCTCCATGCGCTGGTACTCCTTGAACTTCGCGATCGAGCGCCGGATGGTTTCGAAATTGGTCAGGGTGCCGCCGAGCCAGCGGTTGACGCAGTACGGCATGCCGCTGCTGGTGGCCGCCTCGCGCATGATCTCCTGCGCCTGGCGCTTGGTGCCCACGAAGAGCACGACGCCGCCTTCGGCGATCAGGTTCTCGAGAAACGCACACGCCTGCTCGAGCGCGGCATGGGTCTTGCCAAGGTCAATAATCGAGACCCCCTGGCGGTGGTCGAAGATGTAGGGCTTGGAGCGCGGATTCCAGCGCTTGGTCTGGTGCCCGAAATGTACGCCTGCATCGAGCAGGTCTTTGACGGTGATGTTCATGGGGATCTATGTATCGACCGGATACACAGGTCGGCCGGTGGGCCGCCTTGCGATCGTTGGTATGGCTGCGGTTGATGGAGATGACCCACCCCGGCGGAGTGCCGCGGCGGGAAAAGAACGGGAAAGAGGCCGAAAACACCCGACCCTCAGCCGCTTGGCAAGCCCGAACTTGCCGGCCGGAGCCGATATTCGGCCGACGCTGCCGGACGCTCGCAAGTCGTTTGACGACAATATGGCGCCGACTTCGGCCCCGACGGCCGCGAAGGAGGAGAGACCGACGGTCCCGGCCGCCGCGGTGCGGCCGGGCGGATCTGTCGTCGTCCGTGCACCTTTGCCAGATCACTCTCGACCGCCGGCGCCTCCGATGCTACGCGTCAATCGGGCGGCCCCGCCAGCAACCCCTCAACTCCGACGGTACCATGAAACGCCCCACCCTCATCGTCTTGCTTCTTGGAATCGCGTTTGCCGGCGCCGCCCTCCTCTCCGCCGCGAAGACCGAGATGCCGAAAAACTCAGCCGTCGACGTCTCCGGCGTCTGGAACGTGACCGTCAAGTTCGCCGGCGTCGGCGGGCATCCCGTCTTCACGTTCAAACAGAACGGTGACAAGCTGACCGGAAGCTACGCGGGGGCCTTCGGCGACGCCGACGTCACCGGAACGATCAAGTGCCACGACATCAGGTTCGAAGTCAGGGTCGCCGCCCAGAGCGTCCATGAAACCTACGTGGGCACGGTCGAGGGTGACACGATGCAGGGAAAGTTCACGCTCGCCGGCATGGGCGACGGCAGCTTCACCGGGACGAGGCAGGCCCGGAAATAGCCTCCGGAGACGGACCGGCGCGTCCTTCGTGAACGACGGGAGGCTTGACCCGATCCCCGGCCGGCCTTGGCGCGACACCGGCACCCGCCGCCCCGGGCTGGGTGGACTCCCATCAGGCAAATCCCCTCCAAGGCACGCGATCATGAGACCTCGCTCCCACCTGAGCTCGACCGTTGGCGCCGCGGCTTCCCTCCTGGCCGCCGTGCTTCTCGCCGGGCAGCCGTCATCCCGGGGCGCGGAGCTCTTTCCCGCCGCGGGGAGCACCGGGGTGAATCCGGACACGCACCTGGTGATCACCTTTCGCAGCGCACCGTCGGTCGGAAAATCGGGCTTCGTCCGCATCGTCGATGCGCAGACGGGCCGGCTGGTCGATGCACTCGACCTCGGCATTCCTGCGGGGCCGGATCCGGCGCATCGCGTCCGCGTGACGCCCGCGCAACGCGCGGCGGCCGGCCCGGGGCAGCCGACGTCGCCCACCACGACCACGCCCGCCGTGCGCACCACTCCGGCCGACCTGCACCACTACCAGTTGACCACGATCGGCGGCCTCGCGGACTTCCACTTCTACCCCATCATCGTCCACGGGAACGTCGCGACCATCTACCCGCACCACGGCGTCCTGC
>JBJKRV010000520.1:0-3035 GCA_046704465.1 Opitutaceae bacterium
GCGACGAACTCGACAACGCCATCATCAATTACATGAAGCGGGCCTACAACCTGCTCATCGGTGAGCGCACGTCCGAGGAGATCAAGATCCGGATCGGCTCGGCCTATCCCCTCGAGGAGGAACTCGCGATGGAGGTCAAGGGGCGCGACTCCGTGGCCGGCCTGCCCAAGACCATCCACATCACCTCGCAGGAGATCCGCGAGGCGGTCGGCGACACGATCGCCGCGATCGTCGACGCGGTGCGCAACGCCCTGGAGCGCTGCCCGCCCGAGTTGTCCGCCGATCTGGTGGATCGCGGCTTCGTCATGGCCGGCGGCGGTTCCCTCATCCGCAACATCGACCGGCTGCTCAGCGAGAAGACCGGCCTGCCCGTCACCATCGCCGACGATCCGCTCAGCGCCGTGGCCAATGGCACCGGGGTGGTGCTCAGCGATCTGAATTTCCTCCTGCCGCACTTCACCAGCGAGGCGAAGAGCTGAGGCGCCGCCGCCTCCGGCGAAAATATCGGATCGATCCGCGCGGCGCGGGGACTAACTTGTTCCGCCGCCCGTGCCCTCGAAACGCTTTGACCAGGCCAAGCCCTTTGCCGCCCTCGGCATCTTTTTGCTGTTGTGGCTGCTGCTGCCGATCGGCGTGAAGCCGCTGCTGCGCGTGACCTTCTTCGAACTGCAGGCGCCCATCGAGGTCACGGCTTCCTACGGGCGCGACGTGCAGGAGTACTGGGGCGAGCGCCTGCATTCCAAGAATGCGCTGCTCGAGGCCGGCCGCCGGCTCCGCCAGGTGTATGCCGGCTACGAGTTTCAGGCGCAGCAGGCCGATGCCCTGCGCGCCGAGGTCAAGCGCCTGGAGGCGCTGCTCAACCTCCCCCCGAACCCGCAGTTCCGTTACGAGGCCGCCCGCGTGGCGCGGCGCGACCTTTCCGGCTGGTGGCAGCGACTCGTCATCCGCAAGGGCGCCAACTACGGCATCCCGGTGGGCGCCCCCGTGGTCTACGGCGGCGGAGTGGTCGGCCGGGTGAAGACCGTGCATGCCTACACCGCCGTCATTGACCTTGTCACCAGCCCGGATCTGCGTCTGGCCGCGATGTTCGACGGGGACGCCCGGCCGGTGAGCTACGAGGGAGGCGTCAATCCTCCCCTGGCTCCGCCCCGGGGCATCGTCGAATACGTCCCCTCGGACATCACCGTGTCGCCCAAGCACCCGCGGCGCCTGGTCACGTCCGGGCTGGGCGGGGTGTTCCCGGCCGGCCTCACCATCGGGTATGTCACCCATCTCGGGGCCAGCACCGACGGACTGTTCAAGAGCGGCGAAGTTGCGCTCGATCCGCGGCTCTCCGAGCTCAACGAGGTCACCGTGCTCGTGCCGGTGAAATCGAACGCCTCCGGGACCGCCTCGCCAGCCTCCACGCCTCCGCCCTCGCCGTGAGATTTCCCTTCTCATCCAGGTACCGACGCTGGCTGGTGCCGTTCGCCTGCATGCTGCTGCTCTGGTGGCTGATCGCGGGACTCAACGATTACCTTGGGCCCCACGGTGTCTACCTCTACGCCGGCGGCCTGCTCGTCGCATTTGCGGCCCTGCGGCTCAGCCTGCGCCACGGCCTGGCGGCCACGGCGCTCCTGGGGCTCGCCATCGACGCCGTCGAGCCCGTGCCCGTCTTCGGCGGCCACCCGTTCTACGGACTGAACCTGCTGCTGCTGGTCACCGTCCACGTCATCATCTTCCAGGTCCGGTGGCGCTTCCCGCGGGAAGACACCGTCGTCGGCGTCGCGACGGCGCTGGTGGCCAATCTGGTGCTTTTTTTCGCCGTCAGCCTGGCCTTCGTCGGCATGCAGCCGCTGGTTGGAGTTGCGGTCTGGCGGCTTCTGTCCGACTTTTTCTGGTCGGAGCTCCTCGTCGTGCTCATCGCGCCGTGGTTCTTCGCGCTCCAATTGCGCGCGTATGAACTCGCCCGGGTGGACATGGCCGACGAGCGCCGCCGATCCTTTTGACCGGCGTCGGAAACTGTGCCGTCCTGCCCGGCGGACGCGCCCAGTCTTCCCGGCCGGCCCCTGCGTCGTCTCCCGTGAGCATCATTGAAACCTACAAGCCGCAACGCCCGCGCCTGCTCGTCCTCCAGGGGTTGATCGCGCTCGGCGTCGTGGTGCTCTTCGGCGGCCTGGCCTACCGGCAGCTCCTGCGCTCGGGCGCCTACGGCGAACGCGAGCGCCTCCAGAACCAGCGCCGCGTGCTGGTGCCGGGTCCGCGCGGCAACATCTACGACCGGCACGGCCAGCTCCTCGTGGGCAACCGATCCCGCTTCGGGGTCACCCTCTACCTCGATGAACTGCGCGAGCAGTTCCGCACCGAGTACATCGAGATCGTGCGCCACTACCGGGCCAGCGTGGAGGCCGGCGACATCACCCGGGGCGAGCGGCCGACCGCCGGCCAGCTCGAGCAGAACGCCCGCGCCCAGGTCGTCCAGCGCTATCTGGACCAGGTCAACCGCATCCTTGGCCGCAACGACAAGGTCAACGTGCGCGAGCTCGACCGCCATTTCAGGCAGAAGCTCCTCCTGCCCTACATCCTCGTCGACGACCTGAAGCCGACCGAGTACGCCCGCCTGCTGGAGCAGTTGCCGGTCAATTCGCCCCTGCAGGTCTACACCTCCAGCACGCGGTACTATCCCTACGGCTCCGCCGCCGCGCAGACGCTGGGCTACGTCAGCAGCACGGACGAGGTCGATCCGGAGAACCTTCCCGGCCAGGACCTCAAGACCTACACCACCAAGGGCACCATCGGCCGCAACGGCATCGAGCTCAAATACGACTCCCTGCTTCAGGGCCAGACGGGCGGGACGATCTACCGCGTCGATCCATCCGGCTTCCGGGTCAACCCGCCCATCCGGCAACAGATGCCCGTGCAGGGGCATGACCTTCACCTCAGCCTCGATATCCGCATGCAGGTCGCGGCGGAGAACGCCATGGGCAACTACAAGGGGGCCGTGGTCGCCCTGGACGCCCAGACCGGCGAGGTGCTCGTGCTGGCCAGCCTGCCGA
>JBJKRV010000521.1:0-6397 GCA_046704465.1 Opitutaceae bacterium
CGCCAGCAAGAGCATCGGCCCGCGCATCGCCAGGCCGCACTCGTGGGCCCGCTCCGCCGCCCGGCTGCGCGGGGCGCCGAGGAAGACGACACCGCAGACCTTGATGAAACAGGCCAGGGCCATGGCCCCGGTCATCGCGAGCAGGATAACCGTGAGGACGGCGGCCAACGCCGCCGGCCCCTGCCCATGGACGGCGTCGAACAAGCCAAGGTACACGAGCCATTCGCTCACAAAGCCGTTGAGGGGCGGCAGCCCGGCAATTGCCGCCGCCCCGAGCCCGAACAATCCCGCCGTCCACGGCATCGCCCGCCACAGGCCGCCGAGGCGGCTCATCTCGCGCGTGCCGGCGGCGTGCTGCACCGAGCCGGCGCCGAAAAACAGGAGGGACTTGAAGAGGCCGTGATTCCACACGTGCAGGAGCGCCCCCGCCAGCGCCAGCGCACCCCACAGGGCGTGGCCGTGACGCACCGCCACGAGCGCGAAGCCAAGTCCGATCAGAATGATGCGGATATTTTCGACGCTGTGGTAGGCCAGCAGCCGCTTGAGGTCGTGCTGCCCGAGCGCGAACGCCACCCCGAGCACCGCGCTGGCCACGCCCAACGCGACCACCGTCCAGCCTCCGGCCGCCGGCACCGGCAGCCAGCCGCTGAAGCGTATCAGGCCGTAGATCCCCATCTTGATCGCCACACCGGACATGATTGCCGACACGTGACTCGGCGAGTTGGCATGGGCCGACGGCAGCCAGACATGCAGGGGGAAAAAGCCCGCCTTCACCCCAAAGCCCACGAGCGCCAGCCAGAACAGCGGGGCCAGTTCGGGGTACTGCCGAAACGGCCCCAGGTCCCAACTCCCCGTCCGAACCGCCAGCGCGGCGAACAGCGCGAACAGGCAGAGCGTTCCGGCATGGGAGACCGCCAGAAAGACCCATCCTCCGACCCGCGCCTCCCGGCGGGTGCGATCGAGCGTGAGGAGAAAATAGCTGCTGACGGTGAAGAGCTCCCACGCGATGAGAAACTGGAGTCCGTTCGCGCTCAGGAGCACCCACCCCATGCTCAGCAACAACGTGCTCCACCACCCTCGCCCGGCGGCGGCCGACCGCGGATGTGCATCGTCCGGCCAATAACCGCCGGCATAAACTGCGCCGGCTCCCCCCACCACCGCCACCAAGACCAGGAACAGCGCGCTCAACCCGTCCAGCCGGAAATGGAGCAGCGCCCCGGCCAGAACCATCCCACCTTGCCAGTCCCAGGCGCCGCCACTCCACAGAACGCCGAGGGCGGCCGCCAGCACCGCCGCCGACGCGCACAACGTCAGCGCCAGCCACCACCGGGTATTCCCGCGGGCGCCGCCGATCGCCAGCGCCGTAGTCCCCAATGCCACCAGAAGCCAGAGGCCCGTGTTCACGGCGTCACCGTTCCTTCCGGCACCCACGCGCCGGATTCCCCACGGCCCTGCCTCGACCGCGGCCACCGCCGCGCCCGATCCATGCCTTCATCGAAGTTCGCCTACTCCCTCTGGATTTCCGCCGGCGTGCCGCGCACGACGCCGGTGCTCTCGGGCGCCGGCGGCGCACCGAACTCCCGTTCGTTATCGACCCTGCTTGCGAGACTTTGGGATGCGTACCCCATCGGAAAAGGCGCGGACATTGGAAAGAAAAGCCTGCCGATGCGATGCAAAACGAATCTTCCAGCGATTCTGCAACGCCAACCCGTTGCCCTGGATCGGCTTCAAGCGACCACCGCCCTTCTTGCGGCGCGGGCCGGGACGCCCGCACGGATTTCCGCCAAGGCCATTTCCCGTCTGGACGCCCCCCCGGGCCCCGGCGTTATGTGGTGGGCACATCCAGATTCCGATGCCACTCCCGTCTCCCGCCGAATACTCCGCCCTCGCCCACCGCCTGACCGGGGCCCTGCACACCGGCCGACTGGTGCGCCTCCTCTACGCCACCGACGCCTCCGAATATCAGGAACTGCCGGCCGCCGTGGCCCTGCCCCAAACGGAAGACGACCTCCGCGAGCTGCTGCACTTTGCGGCCCATCACCACCTCGGGCTGATTCCGCGCACGGCCGGCACCTCCCTGGCCGGCCAGGTCGTCGGCAGCGGGATCGTTGTCGACGTGGGCCGCCACCTCAACCGCATCGTGAGTCTCGACGCCGCCAACCGGCGGGTTCGCGTGCAGCCGGGAGTCGTGCGGGATGAACTCAATGCCTATTTGCGGCCCCACGGCCTGATGTTCGGGCCGGAGACCTCCACCGCCAACCGCGCCATGTTCGGCGGCATGGTCGGGAACAATACCTGCGGCTCCAATTCCATCGTCTATGGCTCGACCCGGGACCATCTCGTGTCGGCGCGCGGCTTTCTGAGCGACGGCTCCATGGCCACGTTCGGCCCGCTGACGGCCCCGGAGTTTGCCGCCAAATGCGCCGGCCCCGACACGCTGGAAGCCCGCATCTATTGCGCCGTCCGCGATGTGCTCGGCGACGCCGGCAACCGCGGTCTCATCCGCGACCAATTTCCCAAGCCGGCGGTGACCCGCCGCAACACCGGTTACGCCCTCGATCAACTGCTCGACTGCGCCGTGTTCGATTCCGCCTCGGACCGGCCCTTCAACCTCTGCCGGTTGCTGGCCGGGTCGGAAGGCACGCTTTTTCTCGGGGTGGAGTTCGAGCTCAACTGCGTGCCGCTGCCGCCGGCGGGGGCGCTGATGTGCGGCCACTTCGCTTCGATCGCCGACGCACTCAACGCCACCCTCGTCGCCCTCCGGCACGGACCGAGCGCGGTCGAGCTGATCGACCGTCACATCCTCGAGTGCACGAAGGAGAACCTGGAGCAGCGGAAGAACCGCTTCTTCGTGCAGGGCGACCCCGGCGCCATCCTCGTGGTCGAGATCCGCCGCGAGCAGCGGACCGACATCGAAGCGGAATTGCGTGCGCTCGAGGCCGACCTGCGCGCTGCCGGGCTGGGCTACGCCTATCCGGTGTTGTGGGGCGCCGACGGCCAGAAGGTCTGGGAACTGCGCCGAGCCGGCCAGGGCCTGATGTCCAACGTCCCCGGAGACGCGAAGCCGCGCGAAATCGTCGAGGACACCGCCGTGGCCGTGGCCGACCTGCCCGCCTACATTGGCGAGTTCGACGCCCTGATGCGTGACAAATACGGCATCGGCTGCGTCTACTACGCCCACGCCGGCGCCGGAGAACTGCACACCCGCCCCCTGTTCAACCTGAAAACGGCCGAGGGCCTGCGCATGTTCCGCAGCATCGCCACGGACGTGGCGGCCCTGGTGAAGAAATACCGCGGCTCGCTCAGCGGCGAACACGGCGACGGGCGCCTGCGCGGCGAGTTCATCCGCTTCATGGTGGGGGACGCCTGCTATGCCCTCATGCGCCGGATGAAGGCGGCGTTCGATCCGGCGGGCATCCTCAATCCCGGCAAGATCATCGACACGCCGCCGATGGACACGTCGCTGCGCTACAGCCCGGACCAGCCCACGCCGGAGTACGAGACGATCTTCGACTTTGGCGCGACGCAGGGGGTGCTGCGCGCCGCGGAGAAATGCAATGGTTCGGGCGACTGCCGCAAGTCGCACCTGGCCGGCGGCACCATGTGCCCAAGCTACATGGCCACCCGGAACGAGCAGGACACGACCCGCGCCCGGGCCAACATGCTCCGTCACCTGCTCACCCAGCCGCCCGACCCCGCGCGACCGTGGTCCAGCCCGGAGATCGCGGCCGTCATGGACCTTTGCCTGGGCTGCAAGGGCTGCAAATCGGAATGCCCCTCCAACGTCGACCTGGCGCGCCTCAAGATTGAATGGCTGCAGCATTACCAGGATGAGCGCGGCGTGTCGCTCCGCACCCGCCTGATCGGCGGCTTCGGCCGGCTCAGCCGCCTCGCCGCGCGGACGCCCCGCCTGTACAACTGGTTCGTCTCGACGCCGGCCACCGCCCGGACCTTCAAACGCCTCGCCGGCTTCGCGGCGAAGCGCAGCCTTCCGCCCCTGCACGCGACGACCCTTCGCCGGTGGCACCGCGTCCACGCCAATCCGCGCCAGCCCTACGCCCACGGCGTCTTCCTGTTCTGCGACGAGTTCACCGATACCAACGATGCGGCGGCGGGCATCAAGGCCGTGCAATTGCTCAACCGGCTCGGCTACGAGGTCCTGATCCCCGGGCACGTCGACAGCGGCCGGGCGCAGTTCTCCAAAGGCCTGTTGCGCGCGGCCCAGAAGCTGGCCATCCGCAACGTCGAGCTGCTCAAGGATGTGGTCACCGACGCCGTGCCGCTCATCGGGCTGGAGCCCTCGGCCATCCTCGGCTTCCGCGACGAGTATCCGGACCTGATGCCTGCGGCGCTCAAGGCCCCCGCGCGCAACCTGGCGTCGCGGACCCTGCTCTTCGAGGAATTCATCGCCCGCGAGGCCGAGCGGGGCCGCATCAGGTCCGCCGCGTTCACGGATGCCCGGCGCACGGTCAAGCTCCACGGCCACTGCCACCAGAAGGCCCTCGCCTCGGTCGCACCCACCGTGCGGGCCTTGTCGTTGCCGGCGAACTATCAGGTTGAGGTCATTCCCTCGGGCTGCTGCGGCATGGCCGGCGCCTTCGGCTACGAAGCCGAGCATTACGACCTGTCGATGCAGGTCGGGGAACTGGTGCTTCTCCCGGCGGTGCGGGCCGCGCCGGCCGACGCGATCATCGCGGCGCCGGGCACGAGCTGCCGGCACCAGATCAAGGACGGCACCGGACGCATCGCCCTTCATCCGGCCGAGGTCCTGTTCGAGGCGCTGGCGTGAATCGGCCCGGCGACCGCGATCTTCAGGAAAGAGACAGTGCGCCGGGACCATTGCCCGGCGCACTGGGAGCGTATCTCTTTCACCACGGAACCATCTGCGTTCGGGCGGACGAACGGCGGGTTCTCACCGCCCGCCGTGTGTCCGCCGGCGGCACGTGGCTCCGCGCAAGACGCAGAGCAGAGTGAGAGCGACGACGAACCACGGAGCCGTCGCCCCGCCGCCGCCGCCGTGGCCGCTGTCGGCCGCCACCGCGGCCGTCACGGTCAGGGTCGCGGCGGCACTGGTCACGCTGCCCTCGCAGTTGCTTACCACGACCGTATAGTTGCCGGCGTCGCTCGCCTGGACGTTCGACAAACGGAAACTGCTGCTCGTGGCACCCGAGATGGCCGCGCCGTTGAACCGCCATTGGTAGGAAGGCGCGGGCGTGCAGCTGGCCTCGACGTTGAAGGTCGCGGCCGAGCCGGCGGTCACCGTCTGGCTTTGCGGGTGCGTCCGAATCAGGGGCATCGACGGCACCACCGCCTTGCGGATGGTGTGACTGGCAGTGTCCGCGATGATGACATTGCCGTCGGCGTCGGTCGCGATCCCCGTCGGGTAATTGAACCGGGCGGAGCTTCCCTCGCCATCGGCGCTGCCGGCGACTCCCGGTTCTCCGGCCATGGTGGTGACAGCGCCGGTCGTCGTGACGATCCGACGGACGGTGTGATTGTCGGTGTCGAGCACGTAGAGGTTGCCGAAGGTGTCGGCGGCAAGGGCGGAGGGCTGGTTGAACGTTGCCTCCGCCCCGGTTCCATCGACAGCCCCGGCGCTGCCCGCCGTGCCCGCCAGCGTGTCAACCGAGTAGCCGGCCTCGGTGGAAATGAGCTCCCGGATGGTGTTGTTCTCGCTGTCAGCCACATAGAGGATGCCGACGGCGTCCACCGCGATTGCGGTCGGGGCATTGAAGCGGGCGGTCGAGCCGAGTCCATCGGCCGCGCCGGCCTGGCCGGCCAGGCCCGCAATGGTGGTCACCTCGCCCGCCGGCGTGATCCGGCGGATCGTGTGGTTGTTGGTGTCCGCCACGTACAGGTTGCCGGCGCCATCAAGCGCCAGCCCCTGGGGCCCGTTGAATCGGGCCGCGCCGCCGTTGCCGTCGGCACTGCCGGCCGCGCCGGCGGCGCCGGCAAACGTGGTTACCACGCCGTCGCGCGAGATCTTGCGGATCGTATGGTTGGCGGTATCGGCCACGTAGCCAACGCCCGCCGCCGCGTCAATCGCGCCGCCTGACGGTGCATTGAATTGCGCCCCGGTGCCGGTGCCGTCGGCCGATCCCGGACTGCCCGCCTGGCCGGCGAGCGTGGCGACCAGGCCCGCGGTGGTGACGGTGCGGATCGTGTGGTTGTCCGTGTCCGTGACATAGGCGAGGCCGGCCGTCAGATCGATCGCCCCGGCGGTCGGACTGTTGAATCGGGCCGCACTGCCGACCCCGTCGGCGCTGCCGGAGCTTCCAGCAAGCCCGGCAAGGGTGGTGACGGTCAGGGGCCGGTCAATCGCGGGAGCCGCCAGCACGTTCAAAGTGAAGTGCTGGGTGGCGTCGGCCCCGGTGCCATTGGTCGCGGTGATTGTCAC